>NZ_JBBNJY010000033.1:0-18964 GCF_040093295.1 Ruminococcoides bili | reverse complement strand
CCCTCTTAGAGGCAGGTTACTCACGCGTTACTCACCCGTCCGCCACTAAACTTAATCAAATTCATTCCGAAGAAATCTTTTAAAAAAGTTCCGTTCGACTTGCATGTGTTAGGCACGCCGCCAGCGTTCGTCCTGAGCCAGGATCAAACTCTCTAAAATTTGTATATTAAGCTTTCGCTTACTATCAATTTCAGAGCTTTAATCGCTCATTCCGAATACTAACGTATCCGTAATTCCTGATGCTTTGTTGTGTGCATCTCACTGTAAATCTTTGAGTATCCTCAAAGTATTACGGGTTCCTTTATCTTTCTCGTTGTTTAATTTTCAAGGTCCTACGCACTTTTTGGAAAGTTTTTTGTCGGTTCTTACCGAGCCTCTCTCAACAGTGCGTGGATTATTATATCACATTCATTTTCGTTTGTCAACACTTTTTTCAAAGTTTTTAAAAGTTTTTTGAAATCTCTTTCATTACTTTTAAAAGCTTTTTTCTGTGTTTTTAAACTTTTCTGTTGTTTGTGCTTTCCTCAAGCGACTTCGTTATTATATCACTCCTTTTTACAAATTGCAACCCCTTTTTTCAATTTTTTTAATTTTTCTTAAAAAACAATTTAAAAGCCGCATATTTGTCGCATTTTCATATTAGTGTATAATAAAACTTTCAACGCTTTTAACTATACCCATTATTTAGTCGATTATTCAATACACTTAAAATTATTTTATCAACTCTTTATTTCAAATGTATATCTGTACTTTATACTTATTACTTCACATATACTTATTACTTTCCATATACATTATATAAGAAAAGTGTATTTTATAGTAGAAATAATCTTGACAAAAGTTTTTATTCTCTATATAATAGTAACAACAAGTAAATCCCTCTAAAAGCGATGACGGGAACAAGATATTTTGGTATTTCTTCAGAGAGCAGCTGTTTGGTGAAAAGCTGTGATTACCTTTATATGTATAGCTCATCCCCGAGTTTTCTGTGCGAGGTTATGTAGTGCAGAACGCAAGACTGCGTTATCGGTCAGGACTTTGTTGGAAGTCTGTAAGGGGTGTACAGTGATGTGCACCTAAAACCGGGTGGTACCACGGATGTTTTATTCGTCCCTTTTTAGGGGCGATTTTTTGTGCAATTAATTAGGAGGCACTTTATATGAAACCAGGATTTGAAAAGTATATTCCTTTTCAGCAGATTAAGCTTGAAAACAGAGAATGGCCAAACAATGTAATTACAAAAGCACCGATATGGTGCAGTGTTGACTTGCGTGACGGCAATCAGGCGCTTGTTGACCCTATGAATATGGAAGAAAAACTTGAATTTTTCCACACGCTTGTTGATATGGGCTTTAAGGAAATTGAAATAGGATTTCCGAGCGCATCTGAAACAGAGTACGAAATCTGCCGTGAATTGATTGAGGGCAACCATATTCCCGATGATGTTACAATTCAGGTACTTGTTCAGGCAAGAGAGCACCTCATCCGCAAAACTTTCGAGGCAGTTAAGGGCGCTAAAAATGTAATTATCCATTTCTATAACTCAACCTCTACATTACAGAGAAAAGTTGTATTTAAAACAGATATGGAAGGCGTAACTAAGATTGCCATTGAGGGTGCAAAGCTCATCAAACAGCTTACAGACGAATATACAGGCGATACAAACTTTAGATTTGAGTATTCTCCCGAAAGTTTCAGCGGTACAGAAGTTGAGAACGCTGTTTACATCTGCGATAAAGTTATGGAAGCTCTCGGTTCTACAAAAGAAAACCCTGTTATTCTCAATCTTCCTAATACTGTTGAAATGTGCACACCAAACACATACGCAGATCAGGTTGAATATTTTATTAAACATATAAAGAACAGAGAGGCTTGCATAATCAGCTTGCATCCGCACAATGACAGAGGCACAGGCGTTGCGTCGGGCGAGCTTGCACTTCTTGCAGGTGCAGAGCGTGTAGAGGGCACACTCTTCGGCAACGGCGAGAGAACCGGTAACCTTGACATTGTTACAATGGGACTTAATATGTTTACACAGGGAGTTGACCCTAAACTCGACTTCTCTAATCTTCCAAAGCTCAGAGAGATTTACGAAAGATGCACAGATATGAAAATCAATCCTCGTCAGCCGTATATCGGTGAACTTGTATTTACTGCTTTTTCGGGTTCTCATCAGGATGCTATCAATAAAGGTATGCAGTATATGAAAGACAGCGGCACAGAATATTGGGAAATTCCATATCTCCCTATCGACCCTGCCGATGTCGGAAGAGAGTACGAACCTATTATCAGAATCAACTCTCAATCAGGTAAGGGCGGCGCCGCATTTGTAATGAGCCATAACTTCGGATATGACCTTCCAAAGAAGATGCACCCTGAATTTTCTAAACTTGTTCAGAAAAAGTGTGAAGAACTCGGCAGAGAGCTTATTCCGAAAGAACTTTTTGAAGTATTCAGCGAAAACTATCTTGAAGTTAATCAGAAATACGCTCTTACAAAGCGTAAAATTTACGAAGAAAGCGAAAACGGTAAAGATTATGTGCACTTCAAGGGCAAGATGACTATTAACGGTGCCGATGAAGTTACATTAAGCGGCGTAGGCAACGGACCGATTGACGCATTCTTTAATGCTATTAAGAAATTCGGACTCGACAAATACGAATTTATCTCTTACAGCCAGCACGCTATTTCACAGGGTTCAGATTCAAAAGCTGTTTCTTACATTGAACTCAAAAAGCCTGACGGAAAGAACATTTTTGGTATAGGCATTGATTCAAATGTCAATGTTGCATCTGTTCTCGGCGTTCTTAATGCAATTAACAGAGCTGAAATGTAAAAGCAGTAAATTACAGTATAATATCAATATAATTATTAATCCGCTCAATTTTATTATAATTTGAGCGGATTTTAGTTTGTTGGTTTAATGTAAAAATATGGTTCACCACCAAAAGTTTAGTTTTGCTTTACTTTGTTGCCCGATGGAAAGTATCCTAAACCACAACTTTCGCAACTATTGCAATTAGTCTTTTAACATCTTTATTTATACAGTCACACTTTCTGTATTTTGCAATATTATGTAGTGTAAACAGAAAGGAGGCAAACGCTTATGTGTAACTTTTTCGGTAATGGCAACAACTGCTGCTCATGGGTTATTCTTCTTATAGTTATCCTTGCTTGTTGTGGCGGTAACGAGTCTTCTAACGGTTGTGGCTGCGGCTGCTAAAAATTAAGTATAAAAATAACCCCCTCAATTGAGGGGGTTAAATTCTGTTCGTCTATAAAACTATAATGCGATTATGCACTGTATGCAGACCATGAACCGTAGTTATTGTTTCCCTGAACAGGAGAAGTCTGGATTGAAGTAAATCCTGCCTCCGCAATGTTCTTAAGTTCTGCTATAATGTCGGTGTATTTCCAGTCAAAGCAATGGAGAATAACACCGTAATAAAATTACACATACGACAAAATAAGCAAAAACCTCTTATTTGCGTATAAAATACATTTTAACGCTTTTATCATAACAAAAATGTATTAAATTGGCAACCTGATTATTGCACAATAAGCGCAAAACGGTTTTGATTATTTTGCTAATATTTTATATATTTAATCTTAAAATAAGCAAATATTTACGCAAATTATTTATTTGTTTTGTTGAGCAAGTATTTACAGATTTATAAAAACATTAATTTTATTTTGTCAATATATGTGTATTGAAATTTACCGATTTTGTAGTAAAATATCTTTATAGGATGTGATAATATGAAAATAGGTCTTGTAGTTGAGGGCGGTGCAGCACGCACCTACTACTCCTGCGGCGTTATGGACGAAATGTTGAAAGAAAATATTTACGCCGATTATGTAATAGGAACTTCGGCAGGCATTTCAAATGCCGTATCTTATGTTTCAAAGCAGATCGGCAGAAACTATATAATCGGCACAAAGTACTTAAATGACAAAAGATATATGGGCACTAAATATTTGCTAAGCCCTAAAAAGCGCTGTTACTTTAACCTTGATTTTATAATGGACGAAATTCCAAATAAACTTGTTCCCTTTGACTACGATACTTTTGCAAAATTTAAAGGTGATGTAATCGCAACTCTTACAAATATAAACACAGGCAAAACCGAGTATGTGCCTGTTTCACGCTATGACAGAAAATTTGAAATACTAAGAGCGACCTGCGCATTACCGCTGCTTTTTCAGCCGATTATAATAAACGGAAACGAATATCTTGACGGCGGAATTACCGACAGCATTCCGTTTAAACACGCTTTTGATGACGGCTGTGACAAATGCATAGTTATACTTACGCAGGCAAGGGATTACCGCAAAAAAGCCGACAAAACGCTCGAATTTTCCGCAAAGCGCTACAGAAAGAAACCTGAATTTGCAAAGGCGCTTTTAAACAGACCGCAAATGTATAACAAACAGCTTGAAGATATAAAAATGCTTGAAGAACAGGGACTTGTTTATGTAATTGCGCCAAATCAAAGTCTTGGCATAGGCAGAACTGAAAGCAACCCCGAAATAATAGAAAAAATATACAAACAAGGTGAGTCAGATTTAAGAAAACACCTTGATAAACTTAGAAAATTTATTGAAAATTAAAGGTGTCCATTTATCTGAAATTGCAAAACAATTGTCAGAAGAACTGGCAAACGGAAGAATTAGTATGGAGCAAATATGATACCTATTTATATGACGATTGCAAAGTTTTGAAAAATTTGCTTAACATACAAAATGAAGCTGATTTAAACTTAGCTGATAAATACAAATTTAAAAATTATAAGCCTGTTCCGCACGAATACTTAGAAGATTAACTCTTATCTCTTGACTTTTTTACATTCATTTGGTACAATAGATTATGTTGCAACGGGATGTAGCGCAGCTTGGTAGCGCACACGTCTGGGGGGCGTGGTGTCGCAAGTTCAAATCTTGTCATCCCGACCATTACACGCTAACCGCTCGGTCAGCGTGTTTTTTCTTACTGTAATCCTTTTTATAATGAGGTGAACATATATGCAGATTTCAAGCAGATTTACTCTTGCCGTTCATATTCTTACCTGCATAAAAACTTTCGGTGACAGTAACAAGATTACGAGCGAGTTTTTGGCTGCAAGCACCAATGTTAATCCTGTAATTGTCCGTAAAATTCTCGGGCAGTTAAAAAAAGCGGGTATAGTGGAAGTAGCACGGGGTTCGGGCGGTGCTGTTCTGGCAAAGCCTGAAAATGATATAACATTTCTTGATATTTATAAAGCGGTAGATTGCGTGGGTGACGGCGAGCTTTTCCATTTCCACGAAAATCCTAACCCGCTCTGCCCCGTCGGACGAAACATTCACGCCGTTCTTGACGACAGGCTCATAAAAGTACAGCAGGCAATGGAAAAAGAGCTTGCGTCTGTTACATTAAAAGATGTTTTGGACGATACGCAAAATATAATAAAATCGCAACAATAAAATAATTTGATTAATAATAAGATTTTAAGTATTTTTCTTCTTTTTGAAAATTCTTAAAATCTTTTTTTATTTTTGTCGTTGTAACTATTGACATTACAACGAGCTTGTGATAATATATCGTTGTAATCATTAATGTTACAACAAATTCAACACATAAACATTTTTACGGAGGTTTTATTATGAAAAAGACAGATTACAAAGAAATCAAATTAGAAAAAGGCACTATCTTTGAATATTCATTCGGTGAAGTAAAGTTGTTGGTTTACCGTACAAATGACTTTATTGACGATGAAGCAATTATGCTTGTAAAAAACAACAAAACAGTTGTTATCGAATCGCCTTGCTTTAATGACAACATTGCAGAGCTTGAGCAGTTTATTAAAGATACAGGTACTCAAGTTGAGGGTGTTGTACTCGCTTATCATATGGGCGGCGGCACATTCTTGCCGAATGTAAAGAAATATGCTACTAAAAAGGCAAATACTTACGGCACTGTCGGTGGCGGTAAAGCTTTAGTAGAAAATTTCACAAAGGCTTTCGGCAATATCTTTGATTCATCAATTCACTCGGTTACAAATATTATTGCAGGCGAAACATTAAAAATCGCAGATACCGAACTTAGCATTGTAGAAACTGCTGATGCTTTTGATATTGTTTTCCCTGAAATCAATGTTATTTACACTCATATGCTCGGTCACGATTGTCACTCTATTATCGGCGGTGCAGCACATGCCGACGCAATGATTGCCGAACTTGAGGGCTATATTAACAAAAATTATGACCTTATTCTCACATCGCACTATGACCCGGAAGATACAAACGATGTAAAGACTAAGATTGACTATGTAAAGAATATTAAGTCTATTGCAAACAAGTCAGCCAATGCCGAAGAATTTAAGGAAAAAGTAAAGTCAGAATATCCGAATTACTCCGGACTTAACTACCTTGACATTACAGCCGGTGCATTTTTCCCCGCTTAATTAAATTTTCTGCAATAAAATAAATTATAATCCATATTTGAAGGGCAGCCCAAATAATGGGCTGCCCTTTTGAGAAGTATAGTAGTGTCAGATATTCAAAATCGTAATTATTTTTCCTTCATATGTAAGCACATTGCTTTCTTGCAAACTCTTTAATTCTCTCATCAATGTGCTTATATCCATTTGTAAATGGTCTGCGAGCTCCTGTCTTGTAAAAGGAATTTGTAATTTGTCACTTTTTTGCTCGCTTTTTAATTGTCGCAAATACTTAATAATTTTATTTTTCGAAAGAGATTCCGCATTAGCAATTATGCGCTGCATAACATTTTCTGTCATTCTGTAAAAAATACTGATAATGTTTTGCTGAACTCTGTTTTGTAAAAAAATAATTGACGGATCGGTTATTAAAAACGAATCTGTTTCAAGTGACAAAACAACCGATTTTTTCCTTGCCTCTACCGATACCGTCGGATACGGAGTATCCAGGCTTATAGCTATCAATTCGTTTCCGTCGGGTTCAAAATGATTTATAAATGTTTTCACACCGTCTATATTTGTTTCATAAGAAGCTATTGAACCGTATAAAACAAAAATTGATTTATCAAGTTCAACATTAAGTATTGCGCCACGATTAAGTTCAAAAATCTTAAATTTAGTATTATATAGAAATTTCTCAATTTCATCATCGGTAAATCCACGAAAAAGTTGAGAATTTCTTAAATGCTCGATATTTTTTTCGATTTGATTCTCCATAAATATAAACAATACTCCTGATTACAAAATATATACTTAAGCTGTCAGATTGATAAAACCTGACAGCTTTATTATATCACTCTTATTTTTTATTTCAACGCAATTTTTAAAATCATCAGTTATTAACGGTATATTTTCCGTTTGAACTGCCCGAAATATAAAACTTAGCACTGCCTGTAACAGGAATATCAACAGTCTGACTGCTGCCATTGTTGAATATTACATATGTAGCGTCGCTTGGAATATCAATGGTATAAACACTCTGACCTAATTCATTTGTTGTTGACTTTGTCATTGATTTTCCCGGCCATGATGTCATTTTTGTATTGCTGTCAGACCAATAGTAGCAATTCACATTACCCCAGTTGTAGTTATCTGTAAATGTCATAGTATATTTGTCAGATACAGATGAAGTTGTAGGTTGGGTTGTCGGTGTCGGCGCTGTAGTAGGCTGTGTTGTAGGTTTAACCGTTGTCGGCTGTGTCGGAGCGATTCCGCCTTTGTATTGACCTACCTTGGCCTCACTGCTTGGCTGATTTGCAATGTACAGCATAATGTATGTAGCATCTCTGATATCAACAGAACCGTCTTCGTCAACATCGGCAGCAATCTTTTGTTTTTGATTAAATGTAATCATTTCATTGATGCAAAACTGAATTTCAGTTACATCGCTGATTGTAATTTTACCGTCCTGATTTGTATCACCGATAAGTACGCTTTCAGCAGGAGATGTAGTAGGCTGTGCCGTTGTAGGCTTTGCCGTAGTAGGTTGTGCTGTTGTACTCTGGGTTGGTACAGGCGTATTATAATCTTCAAAAGTGTGATTTGCTTTGAATATCTTTGTAGCGCCGTTGAGATTTAATCCCGGCTTTGCATCTGCAGGATAACGCTTGCTTGCAGAGTTTGTGCCGTCACTGAAAATAACCGCACCGTTTGCAAGTGAATCTGAAACTTCAATTACATAATAACCTGTAGAAGAATCCAAAGTCATTTTTTCGCCAGGCCATTTTGCATTAGAAACTGCATCTGAATAAATATAAGCATATATATTTGACCAGTTATAAGATGAATTGTCAAAGTAAATTTTTTGCGTTAATGTCGGGTCAACCTTTGTGTAAATGTAGGTTTTATCGGCTGAACCGTTGGCGTTGCTTGCCTTTACATTGATTGTTGTCTTTGTACCGTACGCAAGACCTGCGCCGATTGTAATTTTCGTACCGTCACTGAATGACTGATATTTACCGCCGTCAACGGAATACTGCGAGTTTTCAGCGTTCTTGGTATTTAATGTAAGTGTGTAAGTTTCTGTTTCGTATGTAGAAGAACCCGGAGTTACACTTACCTTTGGCTTAGGATTTTCTTCTTCATAAATAACGGCAATACCGCTTGAGCCGACCTTACCGCTGATTGACGATGAAGTAACCGTAAATGTGTTGCCGGAAATTTTGTCAACATATGTACCCGGTTTTGCATAGCCTCCGCCGTTTTCAACAGAAACATTACCGCTGCCGCTGCCTTTTACAATAACAGCACCACCGTCTTTACGGGTAATTACGCTGCAGTCGTTTGATTTTTTATAACAATCGGCTTTTCCGTTCATGGCATTGTGGAATTTATTAACTTCCGCAACCTCACTGCTTGTAAAGTGAGTGCTGCCTTTTTCACCGATTTTTATATTATCTTTAATTTTTGATGACGGACGAGAAAAATAAAGAGCCGTTACTTCATTTTGGCTTGCCGCAACAGCATATGCACGGTCAATAACATTTTGGCTCATATCATTTGAATAGCCCCAATCTTTGTTATTTGACCATGTGTCATGGCTTTCGGCCCAATAAATGAGTTTATCGCAGGAAATACCACGATCACACCAGTTTCCAGACGAATCAGGTGCATCACCGGAATTAAATGAATCACGCAGAGCTTTACCGTAATTGCTGTCGGTTACTGTAATATAGTCTGTATATTCTTTCATTATATCTTCATTTCCGGTTTCTCTGTCATCAGGACCGGTAAGAATTTCGCCATAGTTATATAAACCATACTTTGTTACCGAACTCCAGAAATTATCGCCCTCGCTCGGAACGCCAATATGTTTTGCTGCGTCCCAGCGAATACCGTCAACACCGACTGACTTTAATTCCTGCATATATTTTCCTACTTTTTGCTGAACATATGAATTTTCAGTTGCGATATCAGGCATACCGATTTCTCCGTGCGTTACCTGCCATCTGTTTTTCCAGTTAATACCGCCTCCAAAAGTATGCCAATACTTTGATGGCTTTAAATCTTCTTCTATTCTTGAATGGTCGCCTGCAAGATGATTTGCTACAACATCAACTATTACCTTGATACCATAATTTTCGGCTTCTTTACATAGTGATTCCAACTCCGCCTTTGTACCGAGTTCGCTAGTACCTATATAAAATCCCAACGGCTGATACAACCACCACCATGTACCGGTTCCGCTGCCGGGCTGTGCAGGTGAAGTTTGAATTGTTGTAAAACCTGCCTCGGCAATATTATTTAATTCTGCCTTAATATCATTGTACTTCCAGTTAAAACAGTGCAAAATTACACCGTCCTGAATGTTGTCCATTAAATCGTAATCGCCGACAGAAACCGAATTTTCATCTGATACAACTGCCGCATTTGCCGACACCGCAGCTGTTGCAAAACAAGGCAACAACATACTTGCCGCAAGAGCCGCACTGATTATTCTTTTATTCTTTTTCACGCTTTTTCCTCCCGTAAAATGTTAATTTCAAAACCTAAAAACCATAAAATTACAAAAAGTTTCTAAATAATTGCCTGCTAAACAAAAATCACCTCCAAGAACAAGGCATAATAACAGTATTTACTATTTATTATAATAATTATTTTTTCCCTTATATAATGGTAAATACGAATGTTTATCTTAAGAGGAATAAAATTTAACCGTTATTTTTTGTTCATTTTCACAAACAAGTTCTTAATATCAGCAAAATTTAATTTATAATATCAATTATAATACAAAGCTATGTTAAATTAATTAAAAAGCTTCTGTCTTAATATATTGGAGCAACAATAATACATTACTGTTTAGCGGAATACTTCGTCAGGTAATTATAAAAGTTTGGTAGACAATAATTCACCCCGATTTTTGATAACAAAACAAAATGCCCGACTATGGCGTATAACCATAGTCAGGCATTTAATAAATTCTGTTATTATTTCACAAATTTACCGAGAATATCGAATTTTCCGATAATAGGGAGCTTTTTGCATTTACCCTGTACTGCGTTTACAATACCGTAAATTGCAAGAACAATAAAAGCAATTGACAAAATTGTGTTTATAAAACCGAGTATTGTAAGCAAAACTCCGCCTACTCCAAAAATAATACTTCCACGGAATATGATGCTTATAATTGTGGCTAAAATATAGTAAATAATAGCCTGTGCAACAGATAAAACAGTAATATTCAAACCCTGTGTTGCATGAAATCTTGCGTACTTTGAATCCTTTGCCGCAAAAATAGGTACAAGTACAAACAAACCGATATAAGCAAGCACTGCCATAACCTTGTTTTCTTTGATATCCATAGGATCAAACTCTGCTGTAACATCATCACTGTTCAAAAAGTTGTTCTGCTGTGTACCGTACTGGTGCTGTTGAGTCTGCGCCTGCGAAGTTGTGTCATAAACGGGTGTTCCGCAATGTGAACAGAATGTTGCTCCGTCCGGAATGTTATTGCCGCAATTTTTACAAAAAGCCATTGTTTTTACTCCTTTTTCTTTAAATACCTCATTAATTATTAAAATTAACATTATCTATGATATAATATATTGCAAAATATGTCAAGTAAATATCAAAAATGGCAACTAAACATAAATATGTGTTTAGCCGCCATTTTATCTATATTGCTTTAAGAATAAGCATTAATTACTTAAAATACTTAACGCCGCTTTCAAAGATAAGCTGGTCCTTAGCAAACGGAACATTCTTGTAAAGGCTGTCGCCCTTTCTTTCGCTGTGGCCCATTTTTCCTAAGATTCTGCCGTCAGGTGAAGTAATACCCTCGATAGCGCATACGGAACCGTTTACATTATATGTAATGTCTGCACTTGGGTTGCCGTTAAGGTCAACATACTGTGTAGCAATCTGACCGTTTTCGGCAAGCATCTTAACTGTTGCCTCGTCAGCCATAAATCTGCCCTCACCGTGCGACACAGGAATAGCAAATACATCGCCTGCATTTACACTTGCAAACCAAGGTGACTTAACGGAAGTAACTCTTGTGTAAGCCATATGAGAGATATGTCTGCCGATTGTGTTGAATGTAAGTGTCGGGTCTGTCGGCTTAAGTTCTCTGATTTCGCCGTAAGGTACAAGACCGAGTTTGATAAGTGCCTGGAAACCGTTGCAAATACCGAGCATAAGACCGTCACGGTTCTTGAGCATCTCATTTACAGCGTTCGCAATTCTTGGATTACGGAAAGTAGTAGCAATAAACTTACCTGAACCGTCAGGCTCGTCACCGCCGGAGAAACCGCCCGGGAACATAATCATCTGTGACTTAGAAATGATTTTCTCCATAGCCTTGATTGTTTCTTCGATATGAGCGGATGTAAGGTTCTTTACGATAAGGAGTTCAACATTTGCGCCCGCTTTTTCAAAAGCTCTTGCAGAGTCAACCTCACAATTTGTACCCGGGAATACAGGGATAAATACTGTAGGTTTAGCAGTCTTAATTGCAGGTGAACTTGTGTTTCTCTCTGTAAAGAGCGGAATATCAACTGCAATTTCAGGGCACTCTGCCTTTGTCGGGAATACCTTTTCAAGCGGAGCAGTCCACTTTTCGATAAGTGTATTTACATCAACAGCAGCACCGTTTACTGTAACCTTGCCGTCGTCTGTAACTGTACCGAGGTCATAGCTTACTACACTGTTGTCAAGTTCCGCACCGTCTGCAAGCTCAAGAACAAGTGAACCTGAAAGAGGGGCGAAAAGCTCGTCATTTGTGAGTTTATTTGTAAATTTAAATCCATAGCCGTTACCGAAACAAGCCTTACATACGCTTGCGGCAGCACCGCCCTCTTTAACAACAGATGCAGAAAGCACCTTGCCCTCGTCAAAGAGTTTGTAAACAGCCTTGTACATAGCGATAAGCTTGTCCCAATCAGGCATAAGAGTTTCTTTATTTTCAGGAACAGGTACATAAATAACCTTTGAACCTACATTTTTGAACTCGGCTGATACTGTCTTGCTTGCCTTTGTCATAGCAACCGCAAAGCTAACGAGTGTAGGCGGAACATCAATTGTTTCAAATGTACCCGACATACTGTCCTTACCGCCGATTGACGGAATACCGAGTTTAAGCTGTGCTTCCATTGCACCGAGAAGTGCAGCGGCAGGTTTACCCCAACGCTCCGGTACATCTTTTAATCTTTCAAAATATTCCTGGAATGTAAGGCGTGCTGTAAGTGGGTTGGCACCGATAGCAAGAAGTTTTGAGAGTGACTCAACTACTGCGTATGCCGAACCGTGGAACGGACTCCAGCGTGAAACACCCGGAATAAAGCCGTAGCTCATTGCTGTAGCGTCATCTGTTTCGCCTTTTTCAAGAGGAATCTTAGCGGCCATAGCCTCCTGCGGAGTAAGCTGGTTCTTACCGCCGAACGGCATAATTACTGTTGCGGCACCGATAGATGCGTCAAAACGCTCTGAAAGACCAATCTGTGAGCAAACCTCAAGACGAGCCATATTTTCTTCAAGTGCCTTGTCGGCAGGCATATCTTTTAATACAGCCGGACATGCGTTGCGGTAGCAATCCTCTGCCTTTGGTGCTGTAATATAAGCTGATGAAAGCTGTGTAACACCGTTTGTATTCAAAAATTCTCTGCTGAGGTCAACAATCTTGTCGCCTCTCCATGTCATTGTAAGTCTTGGGCTTTCTGTAACAATTGCGACTGCTGTAGCCTCAAGGTTCTCTTTCTCTGCCTCGGCAATAAAGGTTTCTACATCCTTTTTGTCAAGAACAACAGCCATTCTCTCCTGGCTCTCTGAAATAGCAAGCTCTGTACCGTCAAGACCGTCATACTTCTTAGTTACCTTGTCAAGGTCAACTGCAAGACCGTCGGCAAGCTCACCGATAGCTACGCATACACCGCCTGCACCGAAGTCATTACATCTCTTAATGAGTTTAGCAACCTTAGGGTTACGGAACAAACGCTGAATCTTACGCTCTGTAGGCGGGTTACCCTTCTGAACTTCCGCACCGCAGGTTTCAATAGAGCTTTCTGTATGAGCCTTTGAAGAACCTGTTGCACCGCCGCATCCGTCACGACCTGTTCTGCCGCCTAAGAGTACGATAATATCATCAGGGAGCGGAACTTCACGAATTACATTTTCCTTTGGTGATGCGCCGATAACTGCACCGATTTCAAGTCTTTTTGCTACATAGCCGCTGTCATAAAGCTCTGTAACCTGACCTGTTGCAAGACCGATCTGGTTGCCGTATGAGCTGTAACCGTTAGCCGCACCTGTTGTAATTTTTCTTGATGGGAGCTTACCGGGCATTGTGTCCTTTACAGGAATAGTCGGATCGCCCGAACCTGTAACACGCATTGCCTGATATACATATGAACGACCTGAAAGCGGATCTCTGATAGCACCGCCAAGGCAGGTTGCTGCGCCGCCGAAAGGCTCGATTTCTGTCGGGTGGTTATGGGTTTCATTCTTAAACTGAACGAGCCACTGCTCTGTTTTACCGTCAATAGTTACGGGAACTTCGATTGAGCAAGCGTTAATCTCTTCGCTCTCGTCAAGGTCAGGAATAAGACCTTTTTTCTTAAGTGACTTCATACCGATAAGAGCCATATCCATAAGAGATACGATTCTCTTTGTATCTTTTCCGTAAACCTCGTCACGAGTAGCATAATACTCATTGAGAGCGTCCTCGATTACCGAACCGAGAGCTGCCTTTTCAACTTCGATTTTCTCAAGTTTTGTAAGGAAAGTTGTGTGACGGCAGTGGTCAGACCAATATGTGTCAATAACACGAAGCTCTGTTACACTCGGATCACGCTTTTCTGTATCTCTGAAATAGTCACGGCAGAACTTAAGGTCTGACAATGTCATAGCAAAGCCCATTGAGCCGTAATACTTTTCCATTTCTTCGTCGTTAAATTTTATAAAGCCTTCTACACGCTTAACATCGGCAGGAACAGGAGTTGCAATGTCAAGTGTCTGCGGCTTTTCAAGAGAGGCAAGACGGCTCTCTACAGGGTTGATGAGGTAATCCTCAATCTTTTTAAGGTCATCATCCGAAATATCACCTGTTACGGCAACAACTCTTGCTGTAAGCACCTTACAGCGTTCGCCCTGTGTAAGAAGCTGTACGCACTGCTCGGCAGAGTCACCACGCTGGTCATACTGACCCGGAAGATATTCCATTGCAAATACCTTCCAGCCGTCCTCAACAGGAAGTGTTTCCTCATAAATAACATCCGCATTCGGCTCTGAAAGAATAGTACCTTTTGCTGCGTTGTACTCGTCGAGTGAAAGTCCCTCAATATCATATCTCATAATGTATCGAAGGTCGGTAACATTTCTCATACCAAGGTTGTGGCGAATGTCCCACAAAGTCTGCTTTGCAAGAACATTAAAGCCATCTCTTTTTTCTACAAAAATTCTGATTACGCCTGACATAGAAGCTCGTCCTCCCGTAAAAATCATATTATTTTAATAATACCACAAAAGCATTTTTTCTTTTTTCGATAAAGTAATTATAAAAATAATTGACGAATAAAATCGTATAAAATTGGTACAAGCAAAAAATCGTCGGTATATAAGCCATTAATGTGCATTGTAGGTTATAAAGTTTAGTTTAAAAAAAGTGATAATTTTTGAAAGGGAAATAATTAAAAGACTTATTTTGCCAAGTACAAATTTTATTAGGAAAATAAAAGTTAGAGGTTCCAAGGTCACTGACCTTGGTCGTCTAAGGAAAAGGGATACTTAAGGGGAAAGGGACTCGAAATCCCTTTCCCCTTAAGCGTGCTTTCTTTTGGAGCTTTTCTTTTCACGCAAAAGAAAAGCGGAATGGTAGGCATTTTATTATAGTGCATAAGTAGTTTACAGGCAACAAACTTATAAAATAATCTTTCTGCCATATTTTTGCTTACGCAATTAAAAGGCTTTCTCCATTATGTTCAAGCCGCCAAAAGGCTTGCCGTTTGGCTATTAAAATTTGCAATAGATTAAAGTTTTATGGGCGTTGCCCACACCCACAAATGCTTTATGCTGTCGCAAATTTTGATAGCCAAATGGCTTGCCGTTTGGCGGCTTGAATATAACGGCGAGAGCATAAAAATTGCGATAGCAACAAAAGAAAAGGCACGCTACTAAAACTACTAATTTGCCTCTTTTCAAGGGCAAATTAGCCACACACAAAAACCTTTGCATCCTTTAGAGTATCTTTTTCTAAGACTGCTCAAGTGCAACTTTCTTACTTTCTGCCACTCATTAGTCTTTACTTTTGTTTTATATTAAAATCTTGATTAATCTAAAGTTTGGTTATTCTACAATATAATTACAACTGTTTGTTTTAATTACAAATCAGTTCGCTTTTATTATTTAATGGGCTCTGCCCAAACCCGCAACCCTTTAAAAAGGGTTGACCTAAATTTTGAATTTATTAAACTAAACTTTGTGTGTTAAACATCATTTACAAATACCACCGTTTCTCCTTAATCTGCCATTCTTGCCAGTAAATTGACTTTTATGCCAAATAGTTGCAATTGTTGTCATTAATGTGTATTATATTAGCTGTAAACAAAAATATGCAATCAAAAAATTAAAGAAATGAGGTAATTGTTTATGAGTAAAGCAGGTGCAATTTTAATCACATTTTTCCTTGGTGGTTTAGGTGTACACAGATTTTTGACAGGTAAAATCGGTACAGGCGTAATTTGGCTTCTTACAGGTGGTGCTTGCGGTATTGGCTGGCTTGTTGACCTTATTATGGTTATTGCCGGTAAATATACTGACAAAGACGGTAATGTATGGGGTACAAACTGATCTTATACATAATGAAAGTTGCGATAGCATAAAGTTTTGTGGGCGTTGCCCAGGTACAAACTGATCTTATACATAATGAAAGGGGTTACTAATGGCTTTATGTGTTAAGATCAACAACATAAAAGCCAAAAATTCCTATTCTATTGAAAGTTTTTACAAAGCAATTAAAGACAAGCATTTTTCAGCCGGTGTTCCGTCACTGACTAAATACGGTGCCGCAAGTATTATAACATTCCCTGCAATTGACAGTCAAAACCAAGTATGGATTATGAAAAACGGTTTATCTACCAAGTCGCATAAATTTTCCATACAGAAATCATATGAGGCAGGTCTTGATAATATCGAAAAAATCATTTATCACGACTCTGAAAATCATAGTTCTTTCGGCTTTGATTCGATTATTAACGACAATGCAAAGAAATGCGAACATCTTGTTGACATCACTGCAAAAGAGCTTTTAAAACCTAATCTTTAAAACCGACAGGTACAATCAATTTCCGATTGTACCTGTTCTTTTTATGGTTTTATTCTAAATGTTGGGGTAGCAATAATAAATTATGGTTAGCAAATTGTAAAATGAAGATGAAAGAATAAAAAAAGAATATCCAGAGAAACGATTTCGTAGTAGAATTAAGTTACCACACCTAAATTTGAAAGGAAATCATCACTATGGATGCACTTAATTTTACACAAACACACAAAAGGTCAACACTTAACAAGAGAAACCTTGTGCTTGAGCGTATTTGATGAATGATGCAACGATGAATTTGTGCATTTGGAAAAGCCGCTTCAATAGCCTGTCTGAAACCTGTCAGACCGTCCACGCAGAACAGAAATACATCTTTTTTTATTCATAACTATAGACCTCTTGATATGTAACCTTTGTTTCATTGCATCTCCTTTAATTAAGTTTACTGTTGTTACAGTCCTGTTTCAGAGGAACTATATCTTTTTTAAGTAAGAAGAAGAGTGTACAATATTACAGATTTTATTTAAAATAATGCTAATTAATATCGGTACAAGTAGACCAAATATAAGATATACAAAAGCCCACTGTTGCAAACCGTTTGGAAGATAGTAGTACCATATACTTGATTTAAATGATGCAACATTAAAGTCACCAAACAATGTGCCTGAAGTAATGCGGCTTAATCCGTAGAATACAAATTTTAGGCACATAAAGCCTACAAGCTGATTTACCATAATTCCGTATGTGTTGTCAGCTATAAGCCTTACAAGCTTGCTGTTTCCTATGGCAGGTACAAGCAATCTTGAAACTCTCAACCAAAATGCAATTGCTGTGATTGACGAGATATACGGAATTACAAAACCGTTGTTGAAATTAGTGAACGATGACGGCGTGTACTCCAAATTTTCGCAAAAAGTTAAAAGTATCAGCTGTACAGCAAATATAATTGCAAAGTACGCAACATTATTGAGAGTGTCTTTCTTTTCAAGCACAGCTTTATAAAAGCGACCGAATTCATAACAGGGCAGGAAAAACATTGTTCTGACAAAAAGTTTCACTATACCGTTAATTACAGTCGGATTTTCTATTGCAGTGTTAATTCCTATCATTCCGATTGCGAGATACACTATCAAAACTATAAATTCATTGTCAAGATGAATCAGTTTCAAAAATTTTCTGAACAGCACATTTATTATACAAACCAAAAACAGCGGGTACACAAACCATGAACCGAGGTTATATTGAAAAGCCTCACCGTCAACAAACGGCATAACAAAAAGATTGTATAAATCAGGCTTTGCACCTATAGTAAATCCAAACAAACCGAGAAATGCAACCATACCACCGTAAAATATATTCCACAGATACGCAGGAATAAGAAGCCGCTTTGTTCGTTTCCATATGTATTTTCCGATATTTTCTTCATAATCGGTTTTGTAAAAATATCCCGATATAAATACAAACAGTGCCAAATTATACGAATACGGCGGAAACCAGTTATAAGCAAGTTCCATTCCGCCATGATAACAATGTCCGGAAACTATAATGATAATTCCGATTGCCGACAAAAGTTTGAATTGCAAATTCACCCCTCCGTCAGTATTAACGCTACGCAAATTTCTACCCTTTTCCAAAATTCAACTCTCCTTAATTTTTGATTTATATTAAATATTACTGCTTATTTTTCCCTTTTACTTAGAGCATATCTGAAACCAGAAACGGAGAAACAAATATGCTCTACAAATATTTTACCGAAAAACTCTTAGTATTGCAAGATGTTGATATAGAAAAAGTTGAAGAAATTGATAATTCAATCCATATTAACTGCCGGTTAAAACGAAAACCTCACAAATGTCCTTGCTGTGGCAATTTAACTGATAAGGTTCACGATTATCGTGAACAGCCTATAAAGGATATTCCTGCCTTTGGCAAGCACATCTTTATTCATCTTAATAAGCGTCGATATCGTTGCTCCTGTGGCAAGCGGTTTCGTAATCGTATTTTACATATGTTTTCTCACCAAATGCAAAAACAAGCGATAGCTTGATTTACTATCGCTTGTTCATTTCAATTCTTCTTTTTCGGATTTACCCCAACTATTGACATAGAGCCCTATAATAGTAATTTAGACAAACTTTTAGATAACAAAAAAACAGAGCAGCTATAAAAACTACTCTGTTATGGCTCCCCCAACTGGGCTCGAACCAGTGACATCATGATTAACAGTCATGCGCTC
>NZ_JBBNJY010000032.1:0-19394 GCF_040093295.1 Ruminococcoides bili | reverse complement strand
TATAAAAGAAATAATTAACTTTTCATTATATATCGGAAGATTTTTATGGGCGCTGCTCAAACCCGCAATTTTTGAAAAAATTGAGTAAACTTTTTTGCCTTTGGGAGGATAATTTAGCGTTAGCTAAATTTTAATGCCCGACCGACACTCCGCCAAACCCAATTTATCAAGTTTAACCAAAATTTAGAACAGAAAAAATACCCTATAAACTCATTTTAATATGTCTGATATTTACTTAAATTTATAACTTGTATTTTGTGCATTAACAATGAATTTTACTTATAATTCCTATAAATAATAATTTTGAAAAAAATTAAAAAAATAGCGTATTTATGAAGAATTTATCGTAAATATCGGTTGACAAAGCGCAAATACTTTTGTATAATAATCAATAGCGTTTTAATATGCGTTTATGCGGTCAAGAGGTGCAATTATGCTTTTTGAACTTAAAAGTGTCTTTCAAAATGAAGGCGAAGAAAAAACAATCAGCTATAAGCTGGATATAAGCAATATTGACATTGACGGCGTTTTTCCATTCAAAACACCGCTTGATATTACCGCAACAGCAGGAAACAGGGCATCACTTGTTGACCTTACTTTGCTTGTCAGCTTTGACTATGTTCGCAGCTGCGACAGATGTGGAGAAGAATTTACAAGGAAGATGAAGTACAAGTTTACTCATAAGCTTGCCCGTACTCTTGAAACTGACGGCAACGACGACTATATTGAAACACCTGATTTTGTACTCGACCTTGATGAAACGGTTATTTCTGATGTGCTGTTGTCGCTTCCGCAGAAAAACCTCTGTAAAGAAGATTGTAAAGGACTGTGCAGTCAGTGCGGTCATAATCTTAATGAGGGTGAATGCGATTGCGATAAAAAGCAGGTTGACCCAAGGCTCGAGATTCTTAAACAACTTATGGATTGATATATGTTATTGTAAGGAGGTCTTTGTAATGGCAGTACCAAAGAGAAAAACTTCACACGCAAGAAAGAGTTCAAGACGTTCAACAGTTTGGAAGCTCAACGCTCCAACACTTGTAATTTGCCCTAACTGCGGTGAGTACAAGGCAGCTCACAGAGCTTGCGGCAACTGCGGTATGTATAACGGCAGACAGGTAATCGTAAAAGCTAACGAGAACTAATTACGGTACAAACATTATGGGCGGCAGAATTCTGTACGCCCTTTTGTTTTGCTCTGATACCTTGAATTTTTCGTGATTTTTGTGTAAAATAAGTGTGAGGTGAGTTCGTGGCTGTAAATATATTTGGTGTGACTGCTAACAGTCACGCAGACAGAGCAAAAATTAAAAGCGGTGAAATTCTGCTTAGTATTAACGGAAATATAATCGAAGATGTCCTCGATTACCGTTTTTATCAGGTAAACAGAGATTTGACACTCGAGATTAAAGATAAAAACGGCGAAATCAGAACAGTCCGTATTGTGAAAAGTGAATACGAGGAAATCGGTCTTGAGTTTGAAACTTATCTGATGGACGAGCAAAAGAGTTGCCGTAATAAGTGTATTTTCTGTTTTATAGACCAATTGCCTAAAGGTATGCGTGAATCACTTTATTTTAAAGACGATGACAGCAGACTTTCATTTTTGTTTGGTAATTACATTACGCTCACAAACCTTACACAGCACGAAATTGACAGAATCATAAAAATGCACATCAGCCCGATAAATGTGTCGGTTCACACTACGAATCCACAACTGCGCTGTAAGATGATGCATAACCGTTTTGCAGGTGATGCGTTAAGACATCTTGAAAGTTTTGCAAAGGCAGGAATCAGTCTTAACTGTCAGATTGTTGCTTGCCCCGGTATAAATGACGGTGATGAACTTATCCGTACTTTTACCGATCTTGAAAAACTTGGAGTTAATATGACCGCTGTCGTGCCTGTAGGACTTACAAAATATCGTCAAGGATTATATCCGCTTACGGAATACAATCAAGAAACTGCCGCACAGACGCTTGATATAATCGAAAAATTCGGTGATGAATGTGTTAAAAAGTACGGCAGAAGAATTTTTTATGCCGGCGATGAATTTTATATAAAGGCTAACAGACCGATTCCCGATCCTGATTTTTATGAGGGCTTTCCCGCCGTAGAAGACGGTATTGGTATGATTGCCTGTCTTAAAGAAGAAATTGAGTTTGCTGTGGAGGACAGCGAGTACAATGATGCATTGAATTATAAGGTGACTATGGCATGCGGCGAGGCTGTTGCACCTTATTTGAGAGATATGATGAAGATTATTGCAACAAAATTTCCGAATATAGAGATAAATGTTGTTGCAATTAAAAATAACTTTTTCGGCGGAGGAGTTAATGTGTCGGGTTTGGTCACAGGCGGTGACTTGATTGACCAGCTGAAAGACAAAGACCTTGGCGACAAACTTTTTATTCCGTCATCTATGCTTAGATTTGAAAATGACATTTTCCTTGATGATGTTTCGGTTGAAGATGTTGAGCGTGAGCTTAATATTTCTCTTGGAATTGTAAATAACAACGGTGACGAACTTGTAAGAGAAGTTACCACGGTAAAGGAATGATAGAAGAATGAATAAACCTGTAATTGCGATTGTAGGCAGACCGAATGTCGGTAAATCTACACTTTTTAATAAACTTATCGGTCAAAGACTTTCAATAGTCGATGATACACCGGGTGTTACCCGTGACCGTATTTACGGCGAGGTTGAATGGCTCGGCAAAAAAGCGTTTATAATTGACACAGGCGGTATTGAACCAAAATCCGACGATATTATTTTGTCGCAGATGCGCAGACAGGCACAACTTGCCATTGATACCGCAAATGTAATTATCCTTGTTACGGACGGCAAAACAGGTATGGTTGCCACAGATATGGATATTGCGCAGATGCTTATGAAATCAAACAAGCCGATTGTGCTTTGTGTAAATAAATGTGACGGAATCGGCGAACCGACTCCTGAATTTTATGAATTCTATAATCTCGGACTCGGAGATCCTATTCAGGTTTCATCTGTTCACGGACACGGCACGGGCGATTTGCTTGACAATGTGTTTGAACACCTTGATTTTACAGAGGACAGCGAGGATGACGGCACAGTAATTAATGTGGCTGTTATAGGCAAGCCAAATGCAGGTAAATCATCGCTCATTAATAAAATTACAAACGAGGAGCGCTGCATAGTTTCTGACATTGCGGGTACTACAAGAGATACCATTGACACAATGATTGAAAATAAGTACGGTAAATTTAACTTTACCGATACAGCAGGACTTCGTCGTCAGAATAAAATTTATGATGATATTGAAAAGTACAGTATTATCAGAGCAAAGATGGCTATTGAACGCAGTGATGTATGCGTTATTATGATTGACGCAGAGGCAGGCGTTACCGAGCAGGATACAAAGGTAGCAGGACTTGCTCACGAGGCAGGCAAGGCTTGTATTCTTGCGGTAAATAAATGGGATGCAATTGAGAAAAAAGACAAGACAATGCAGGAGTTCAGGAAAAAACTTGATACAGACTTTGCATTTATGTCTTATGCTCCTAAGGTATTTATTTCTGCAAAGACAGGTCAGCGTATTGACAGGTTGTTTGAATTTATTGTAAGCTGTGCGGAGCAGTCTGCAAGAAGGATTACAACAGGTATGCTCAATGAATTGCTTGCACAGGCTACAACAAGAGTTCAGCCGCCGTCGGATAAAGGCAAGAGATTAAAGATTTTTTATGTTACCCAGGCATCGGTTAAGCCGCCGACATTTATTTTCTTCTGTAATAACGCTCAATTATTCCACTTTTCTTATCAGCGCTATCTTGAAAACAGAATCAGAGAGGCATTCGGACTTGAGGGCACACCAATCAGAATTATTATCAGGGAGCGTGGCGAAAAGTAATGAATTTTTATTTATCGTTTTTAGCGTATAATTGTTGGAGAATTATAATTACTGCCGTTATAGCTTATCTTTTAGGCAGTGTGAATACAGCCGTTATAGTTACAAAGATTGTAACGGGCGGCAAGAAAGACATTCGTGAAATGGGCAGCGGTAATGCAGGATTTACAAATGTTCTGCGTTCCGTAGGAAAAGTGCCTGCAATTTTTACAATCGTATGTGACGCACTTAAGTGTGTGGTTGCGGTTATTATCGGCTGGTTGATTTTCTCGACTATTCCTGCAGACAGTCAGATTCTTTCAAATGAATTTGGCAACTGCGGCAAGTATATAGCCGGTATTTTTGCAATACTCGGACATTCATATCCTGTTTATTTCCACTTTAAAGGCGGTAAAGGTGTTGTAACCGCTGCCGCTCTTATAGCAAGCGAGGATTGGAGAGTATTTATTGCGGTTATCGCAGCTTTCCTTATTGTTTTTGCTTGTTCAAAAATCATTTCACTTTCGAGCATAACAGCGGCTGCACTTTACGGCCCATTTACTTTCCTTGCAACATTCTTGTTTGATTATCCGAAGGGATATTCTTTAGGCTATGTTATCTTGTCAACGGTTGCGGCATTGATTATCGGTATATTTGTTATTGTTAAGCATAAGGATAACATCAAAAGACTTATGCGTGGCGAAGAAAAGAAAATTACCGCAAAGAAAAAGACAAACGCTTGACGGACTTTTGCAAAAGTTGTAAAATAATGACGGATAATTTTATTGAAAGGTCGAATATTATGTCTGACTGTATTTTTTGTAAAATAGTTGACGGTTCTATTCCGTCTACAAAGGTTTATGAGGATGATAAAATCCTTGCATTCAAGGACTTAAATCCACAAGCACCTGTTCACACTCTTATTGTTCCGAAACAGCATATCTGCTGTGCTGATGAAATTACTGCCGATAACTGTGAGATAGTCGGTTATATATTCTCAAAAATTCCGGAGATTGCAAAATCACTTGGTCTTGAGAACGGCTATCGTATTGTTAATAACTGCGGTGAAGACGGCTGTCAGTCAGTAAAGCACTTGCACTTCCATTTACTCGGCGGCAAAAAGCTTGCTGAAAATATGGCTTAAGAGGTGGAAAAGATGGGTACATACAAAATTACTATTGCAGGTCACGAGCGTGAACTTGAGCTTTTTCCTGTAAGCGATAAACTTGATATTGCAGCTTTTATTATGTTTGGCGATGTTGAAATTACCGAAGCATCTGCTAAAGAACTGTTAAAGATTTGCCCTGAACACGATGTTGTTGTTACGGCAGAGGCAAAAGGTATTCCTCTTTGCTATGAAATGGCAAGACAGGGCTGCAAAAATTATGTTGTTGCCCGTAAAGGCGTTAAGGTTTATATGAGAAACCCTATTGAAGTAAATGTTAAGTCAATCACAACCGAGAATGAGCAAAAGCTTTATCTTGGCGAGGGTGACGCAAACTTTATTAAGGGCAAAAGAGTTTTGATTGTTGATGATGTTGTTTCAACAGGTCAGAGCCTTGAGGCAATTGAAGAGCTTGTTACTAAGGCCGGCGGAAATATAGTAGGTAAAGCGGCTGTGCTTGCCGAGGGTGACGCAAGAGGCAGAAAAGATATTATTTATCTTGAGGAATTGCCGCTGTTTTTTAAATAAAACTGATAAATAAGGATTGAATTTTATGAAACGACCGTTTGCATTGATTGGTATTACTTATCTTTCTGTGCAAGCGGCACTTTTTTATTTAGAGTCGGATTTAGCAGCGGCAATATTAACCGCTGTGTGTTTTATCGGAACGATTGTTTCGCTCTTTATACTTAAAAATAGAAATTTACGGCATACGGTGCTTGGCTTTTGTTTGACAGCAGCATTTGCAAGTACGATTTTCAGCGGATATAATATATTTGTTAAACAGCCGATTGTAGATAAATATTCCGAAAGAGAAATATATGTGACGGCAACTGTACTTGAGCAACCCACGGTGCAGTACGATACTTACAGATATTTAATTGAAACCGATAGTATAAACGGAAAAATTGAAAAACTGAAAATCTGTCTTTCAACAATTAATGAATTAAATGTTGAAGAATTTGACAGAATAAGCTGTGTTTTGCCATTAAAAGAATGTACTAAAAGTCAGATGATTGCTGACGGTGCGTTTTTACAGGCATCTGTTAATAAAAACTTTGCTTATATTGTAAAAAAGACCGATGACAAGCCTCTGTATTATCAAGCTGTAAAGATAAGAGAAAATTTTGCGGACAGTTTTGAACAAAATATGTCGCAGGATTGCGCATCACTGTGCAGAGCGGTTTTATTGGGAGAAAAAACCGCTTTATCGCAAGAAATTCAGAACGATTTTACCCGTTGCGGTGTAAGTTTTTTGATAGTTGTGTCGGGTATGCATCTTGCCATAATCAGCAGTTTTGTATTTTTGTGTATCAAGAAAATTATAAAAAACAGAGTTTTGCGTTCGATGATAATGCTTATGTGCGCATTTTCATTTATGGCGGTAACAGGATTTGCACCATCTGTTGTAAGAGCGGGAGTAATGCTTGCCGTAGTGTATTCGGGAAAAATGTTTATGCGCAAAGGAGATTCGCTCAATTCGCTCGGAATTGCGGCTTTAATTCTCACCGTACCTAATCCTACAGCTGTTGCTGATGTGGGTATGCTTTTATCTTTTACCGCAACGCTTGGAATAATATTGTGGGCAAGAAAAATTACAGTTTATATAATGGGCAAATTTGCAAAACTGAAAAGACTTAAAAAGCCCGTTGAATTTACAGTAAACTTATTTGCGGTTTCCGTTTCTGCCGCTGTATGGACAATGCCGATTTCAGTGTTGATGTTTGGTAAAGTATCGGTATTTTCAATCTTGCTTTCCGTTATACTTTCGCCTGCGGTAAGCGTACTTGTAGCTTGTGCGTTGCTTGCGGTGATTCTTTACGGCTTTGGAATTGTAAGTATTATTGCTTATCCGCTTACCTTTGTATGTGAGCAGTTAAGTAAGTATGTAATTTTTATTGTCGGCACATTTTCGGATATTCCGTTTTCTTCGGTAAACGCACGAAAACCGTATTTTTACATTTGGCTTGCTCTTATTGCGGTTATGGTGATTGTCGGATATTTTGTTAAAAACAAAGCAAACTATGCCGTTAAGAGCACTGTTATTTCGCTGTGTGTTCTTGCACTCGGTTTTGCGGTTTACTCCGTAATTGATGTAAATACAACCGTCATTAATATTTACGCAACGGGAGGAAATACGGTTACGGTAAAGCGTGGAAAAAATTGCTCGGTTGTCAGCTGCGGCGGAGAAGCAACAAATGTATATTATGCCGTGTCTGATATTATGGAAGATACGACTTTGCTTGATTTTTTGATTGTGCCTTCGGATTCGGACGGAAGTTTGCTTTATGCCGATATTTTCCAAACAAAATTTGACGAATCGGATGTTTTGATATATGATAGTAAAGGTGAGAATGAAGATAACGGTAATGTAAAATATTTTACTGTAAATAAAAGTTTTACGCTTAATTTAAATTCGGAAACAAAAGATGAAGCAGTAAGCACGGAAAGCGGTGTGTACCAGTATATCAGCACCGAAAGCACCACTGTTTTGTTACTTGACGGTAATTGCAAGGCAGAAGATATTTTGGAAAAACACAGAAAAGCAGATTACATAATTACCGATAAAGACGGAGATAATTTGCAAGATATTTGCGGTAAAAGAATTATTACGAATACCGACGATGCAAACGCAAAAGATTGCGAAGATATGATTTTTGTACGGGACAAAAATCTGCAGATTGTTATTGATTGACGGAGGAAATATGGCTGTACTAACAGATAAACAGATGGACAAGCATATAAAAGAAAGAAATTTTGCAAAGGTGTATTTGATTTACGGCGAAGAGCAAATGTATGTAAAAAAATATACCGATAAGCTTGTTACGGCTGTAGCAGGTAAGACACCGTCAGAGTTTAATTTTCATTCATTCGGTGACAGCATTAATTTTGACGAGCTTGCCGCCTCTGTACAAATAGTTCCGTTTATGAGTGAATTTAACTGTGTTCTCGTAAGCGATGCGGCTTTCGATGAATTTAATGCAAATGATAACGCAAGGTTTGCAGATATATACAAGGCAGTGCCTGACGGTTGCGTATTTATAGTTTCTTTGCCGTCTGTAAAACCTGTTAAAAATAAAACCGTTTTGCCTGCATTAAAAAAATATGCCGATAAAAACGGAATCGTTTGCGAGTTCAATACTCTTACTCAAAACGAGCTTGTTAAGTTTATTGCAAAATGGGCGAATGCAAACGGAAAATTCATTTCACAGGTAAATGCCACACAACTTATTTCGCTTTGCGGTCGTGACCTTAATATGCTGAAAAATGAGATAGATAAAATTTCCGCATATGCAAAGGGAGAAGAAATCTCTGACGAAGACATAGAAAAACTTGCGACGGTTACACTTGAATCAAAGGTTTTTGCGCTTTCGGACGCTGTGCTTAACGGCAATGCACAAAAAGCCTTTAATACGCTTGACACCTTATTTTATCAGCAGGAAAAGACGGCGGATATGCTGTTTATTTTATCGCAGGCTTTTATAGACGCATACAGAATCAGAGTTGCTGATGAAAGCGGCGTACAAAAAACGGAGGTTGCGAGTAAGTTTAATTATAAAAACAGAGCGTTTGTACTTGATAATGCAAGAAGGGCAACAAAGCGAGTTTCTACGCAGGCTTTAAGAAAATCGCTTAGTTTGCTTTTGCAGGCGGAAACCGAATTTAAAAGTGTTTCGGTAAATGACAGAGTGTTCTTTGAAAAACTGATTGCACAGCTTTTGCTGACCGCTGAGAGGGGAAGAGTTTAATTGCTGAAAATAAAAGAGGCAATAATAGTTGAGGGCAGATATGACAAAATAAAATTGAAAAATCTTGTAGACACAACGATTATCGAAACAAACGGTTTCCGTGTGTTTTCGGATAAAGAAAAGCAAACGCTTATCCGCAAAATAGCACAGACGAGGGGAATACTTGTATTTACAGACAGCGACTCCGCAGGTTTTGTTATAAGAAATTTTTTGCGTGGTGCGGTTGATAAAAGCAAGATAAAGCATTGCTACATACCGCAGATAAACGGCAAGGAAAAGCGTAAGGCGCACAGTTCAAAAGAGGGCTTTCTTGGTGTTGAGGGAGTGAGCGATGATGTGATTATCAAGGCAATTCGCAAAAGCGGAGCTACAATAATCGGTGAAGATGAACAGGCAGACAGAGAAGAGGTAACAAAAGCCGACTTATACAGGCTCGGTCTTACCGGCAGAGAAAACTCCGAGAAATTAAGAAAAGCCTTGTTAAAGCACTTAGATATACCGTCTTACCTTACTGCCAATGCTATGCTGTCGGCAATCAATTGCTTATATTCGCTTGATGAACTGAAAAATATAGTTAATGAATTGGAAATTTAATAATCAGAATTTAAATCACCGTTTTTGGACATAATAAAAACGGTGATTTTTTTGTTAAAGAGATTAAAATGTGATTGTATCCTGTTTTCAATCGGCGGAGTTGCTTATGCTTTGCTTGAAATACTGTGGCGCAGAAAAACTCATTGGACAATGGCGGTTACGGGCGGCAGTTGTTTTCTTACAATTTTCAGAATATATAAAAAATTCCCAAAACTGTGTTTACGCAGCAAATGCCTTATAGGCGGTGCCGTTATCACACTTATGGAAGGAATATGCGGATTTATAGTGAATGTAAAATTTAAACTTAATGTCTGGGATTACAGCAATTGTACGCTGAATTTTAAAGGACAGATTTGCCCGTTTTACAGTATGCTGTGGACGCTTTTGTGCATACCTATAAGCTGCATATGCAAATTGCTTTGTAAAAACAAAAAAATTATTTAGCAGTCACTTTAGCGTCATTATGAGTATTTATAATAAACCTGTAAAATAAATTTGGAGGAATTATTATGGAAATACTCAAAGTTGAAAATCTTGTAAAAACCTACGGAGAGGGAGATAATATTGTAAATGCGGTTGACGATATTTCTTTGTCTGTAAATAAGGGAGAATTTGTTGCTATAGTAGGCGCAAGCGGCAGCGGAAAATCAACGCTTTTGCATTTGCTCGGCGGTGTTGACAGACCGACAAGCGGCAAAATTTATATAGACGGAAACGAAATAAATAATATGAATAATGATAAACTTGCTATTTTCAGACGCAGACAGATTGGCATTGTTTATCAGTTCTATAATCTTATGCCGATTCTTACGGTGGAAGAAAATATCTCTCTTCCGTGTGACCTTGACGGTAACAGACCCGACAAAGAGAGAATGGATTTGATTTTAAAGTCTTTCGGACTTTTTGAAAGAAGAAATCATCTGCCAAACGAGCTTTCGGGCGGTCAGCAACAGAGAACCTCGATTGCAAGAGCTTTAATAAATAATCCGGCTATTCTGCTTGCTGACGAGCCGACAGGTAACCTTGATTCAAAATCCACAGAAGAAATTATGAGTATTTTGAAAATGTCTAACCGTGACTTTAATCAGACAATAATTATGATTACGCACAATCTTGAAATTGCAAAGGAAGCCGACAGAATTATTACAATTCAGGACGGCAAAATTTTAAGGGAGGCGTAAGGCTTGAAGATACTGAATAAACTTACTGTTAAAAATTTAAAGTTGAATAAAAGCCGTACGATTGTTACGATTATCGGTATTATGCTTTCGTGCGCTTTGATTATGGTTGTTGCCGGTATGGCGGCAAGCGCACAACAGACAATGGTAAACTTACAAATTAATATTACGGGTAATTATGATTTATTTGTAAAAGGAGCAAACAAAAAAATTATTGACAATGCGCAGGCAAACAGAAATGTAAAGGACATTTATATAAAACAAAATCTCGGTTGCGCATATCTGCCGCAGGCGAAATTTGACACAAAGCCGTACATAAATGTGGTTGCATTTAACGAAAAATCATTTACAGACTGCTTTAATGTTACACTTAAAGAGGGCAGACTTCCGCAAAACGGAAACGAACTTGTGCTTTCGCAGAGTGTAATTGAGAACAGCAGAGCGGAATTTAAAATAGGCGATACAATTACACTTGACTTGGGCAAAAGAGTTTATGTATCGGGTGCGGAAATACCGTTAAACGATACCGAATATTTTATTGACGAAAATGGTTTGGAAAAACTTGTCGATACTCATAAAAAGACTTACACTGTTGTAGGTGTGTTTAATAAGGTTTCTTCATCATATTTTGCGGCAGACAGCAATTCTGCGAGCAGTTCCGCTTTCACTTTAGCTGAAGAAAATGCCGATATAAATGATTTGTTTATAAGCTTTACATCAGACGGTGAAAAAGATTATATTACAACGAGCGGTGAGATTTTAAATTTAACGGGTGACGATTTTGAGAGTTTAAAAAATGATTTTGAAGTTTATCTTGAAAACGGCGATTTTTATGAGGCGAGTATAAACAAAGATTTGCTGAGATACAAAAGCTTTGCGCTAAGTGACGAGTATATGAGAATGCTTTTATCATTAGCTGTAATAATTATTGTAATTATTGCAATTTCAAGTATTTTTGTTATCCGCAACAGCTTTGCAATTTCAATTACCGAAAAAACAAAGTTGTACGGTATGCTTGCTTCAATCGGTGCTACATCAAAGCAGATAAGGCATAATGTGCTTTTTGAGGGCTTTGTGCTTGGCATAATCGGTATTCCGGCAGGCATTTTGCTTGGCGTAGGTGTAATTGCGCTGCTTGTGGTAATTTTGAACGCATTGCTCGAAAATATGCTGAACGGAATCTCATTTGTTTATGCTGTTCCATGGTGGGTAGCGGTTATTTCTGCTGTAATGTCAGCGGTTATTATTCTGTTTTCTACGCTTTCATCGGCTTTCAGAGCCTCAAGAATTGCTCCGATTACCGCAATCAGAGGCAACAACGACATTAAGATTAATAAAAAGAAAAGCTATAAATCACCGAAATTTATTAAAAAGCTGTTTGGTGTGGGCGGAGAAATTGCCTATAAAAACCTTAAACGCAGTAAAAAGAAGTACCGCACTACTGTGATTTCTATTATTATAACAGTTGCAATGTTTATTTCAATTTCCACCTTTATTGAGTACGGATTAAAAATTGCAGGTGATCACTTTAAGGATATGCCTTACAATATTACTGTACATGCAAACGATAAGCTGTCATACGAGGAATACGAAAATATTTACAAAAGAATCATTGCTGATACGGATATAAATTCAAGCATAAAAGCCTGTGAAAATTATTATGGCAATATAGTGGGGCTTACCGATTATTATACGGAGGATGCCAAAGCGGCAGAGTTATCGGGCGGTGATTTAGCGTATGTGTTTGGTGTGGATAATAAGAGCTTTAAGGAGTATGTAACCGCACTTGGATATAATTATGATGATGTCAAGGATAAAGCACTTATTACGAATGATTTTAAATACTACAATTCGGATAATATTCTTATCAAGGGTAAGGAATTTGACTTGCCTATGAACACTGTTGTAAAGTTGTATCCTAACGGAACCCCGTCATATACTGAGGATGATATTAAAGAAATTCAGAAAACAGATCCTGATTTTGTATATAATCCGGATGATTATAAGTCTGTTGACCTTGTTATATATGATACAATTAATAAGGAAGTGCCGGGGTCTATAGTTTCAAGTATTATGAGTACCCTAAATGAGGGAAGTGTGCTTGTAAGTGAGGATTATTTTAAAAAGCTGTTTGCCGAGGATAATGACCATACAACAGGAGTCATTGTTATTGATTCGGCTGACCCTGTAAATACGGTAGAATATATAAATAATCTTGATATAGAAAATCTTGATGTTTTTAATATTAACGAGCAAAAAGAACAGATGAATGCCATTGTGCTTATTATTGAAATCTTTGCTTACGGTTTTATTATTGTAATTTCACTTATCGGTATAACAAATGTATTTAACACAATCAATACCAATATGCGTTTGCGCAGTAAGGAATTTGCGATGCTCAAGTCTATCGGTATGACAAAGAAAGAATTTAACAGAATGATAAGACTTGAAAGTTTGTTCTACGGTTTAAAATCCTTGCTTATCGGTGTTCCGCTCGGATTGCTCGGAGGTTATGCTATATTTAAGGCTACGGGAAATACCATTATGCTTAACTATTCATTCCCGACTATGGCTGTACTCATAAGCATAGTGTTCGTATTCTTTGTTGTATGGCTTATTATGAAAATTTCTATCAGCAAAGTGAATAAACAGAATATAATTGAAACCATACGCAACGATAATATTTGACATATCGGCTTACAGGGTGATATAATCACAAAAGAAGGGAAGTGTTAGTATGAAGATACTGCTTGTTGAGGATAACAAAAGCATAATAAAAGGACTTGAGTATGCATTTGCACAGAACGGCTACAGTTGTGAATACTGTCTTAGTTTAGACGAGGCTGTACGAAAAGCACCTTTTAATTATGATGTAGCAGTGCTTGATATAATGCTTCCCGACGGAAACGGCTTTGATTTGTTTAAAAAAATTCGCAGATATTCCGATTTGCCTGTAATTTTTCTTACCGCTGTTGATGATGAAGACAGTGTAGTAAACGGACTTGAACTTGGTGCGGACGATTACATAACAAAGCCTTTTTCTACAAGAGAACTTATTGCACGCATAAAGCGAGTGGCGAATAAAAACAGTAAAAAGAACATAATTACAGTATCGGGCGTTACGCTTGATTTGGATAAATCGGCGGTGTTTGAAAACGGAAAACAGCTTGAACTTACCGCACTTGAATACAAATTACTGTCGTTGCTGATGCAGAATGTCGGCAGGGTGGTAACGAGAGAACTTATATTTGAAAAAATATGGGATGTATCGGGCAACTTTGTAAATGACAATACGCTTACCGTATATATCAAGAGAATACGCAAAAAGCTTGATGCGGATATAATAAAAACGGTAAAGGGAATGGGGTATCAGGTTGCGGAGGTCAGCGAATGAAAAATGCTCAAAAGTTTGTATGTGCGGGTCTTGCGGTAACAATTGTATTTTGTGTAATATCAGCTGTTTTTACTTTTATCGGTCTTGAGAATATAAGAAAAACAAGTAACGATACCATAAATCAGCTTGTAAATATACTGCTTGAAAAATACCCTGATGTCAGCGAAAAAGAAGTAGCCGAAATACTTAATAATAAAACCGAATATACGGATAATTCGGAATTTTTAAATAAGTATGGAATTTACCCCGAAAAGGATTGGGTTTCGTACAATAATCAAGGCTCATACAAATATGTGATTCTTTCGGTATCTGTTTGTATAGCGTTTGGACTTGCTTTTGCGGTTCTGTTTTTAGGGTATTTAAAAATTCAAAAGAAACAGACTATGGATATTGCAAAGCGGATTGAGCGTATAAATCTGGGTGATTATTCATTGCAGATTGACGAGAACAGCGAGGATGAGCTTTCTCTGCTTGATAATCAGATTTACCGTACAACCGTAAAATTCAGAGAGCAGGCGGAAAATTCAAGGAAAGACAAGGAAAACCTGCAAAAATCATTGTCGGATATATCACATCAGCTCAAAACTCCGCTCACTTCAATAATTGTTATGGTGGAGAATATTTTAGATGATGACGATATGCCGCTTGAAATCAGGCGTGAATTTTTAAATGATATTAAGCACAACACGAATACTATTTCTTTTTTGGTGCAAAGTCTTCTTAAGTTATCAAAACTTGACGCAGAGGCGGTTAAATTCAGATATGAGCAGGTTGAGGTGAAAAGCATTGTTGATGAATGTATTAAAAATACCGCTGTAATGGCTGAAATTTTGGGTGTAAGACTTGAAACCGACTGCAATGACATAATTCTTAATTGCGACAGAAAATGGCTTTGTGAGGCTATTACGAACATAATTAAAAACTGTATTGAACACTCGCACAACGGAAATATAAAAATAACCGCTGACCAAAATAAACTTTATACAAAAATCAGCATAAAGGATAACGGCAGCGGTATTACAAAAGAAGATTTGCCTCATATATTTGAACGATTTTATAAGGGAAAAAACTCAAGTGATGACAGTGTGGGTATAGGACTTTCACTTGCAAAGACAATTATTGAAAAGCAAGGCGGATACATAAGTGTATCGTCTGAACTTAATAAAGGCAGTGAATTTGTAATAAAATTCTTTAACAACTGAATATCAACAAAAAACAGGTTGCCGCTTAATTGCGACAACCTGTTTTTGTATCTTAGATTTCAATGCTTTTGATTGAATCAAACTCGTCCTGAATTTCTTTTGAAGGTTTCTTTGCTATAAGAGAAACTATAATATTTACGATAAGCGCAAGTGCAAAACCTAAAACAAGAGAATAAAGATTTGTTGCTTTGTAAAGAGTTACACCGTTTACGAGCGGTAAATAGTCCCATACAATAACTGTAAGTGCGCCTGTTGCCATACCGCTGATTGCACCTGCAAGTGTTGAGCGTTTCCAGAATAACGCAAGAAGTACAACCGGACCGAAAGCAGAGCCAAAACCTGCCCATGCGTCAGAAACAAGTCCCATAATACTTGAGTTAGGATTAATGGCAATTACAAAGCCGATAATTGCAACAACAACTACCGCAACCTTACCGATGTTAAGAGCACTTTTCTCTGTAGCGTTTTTCTTAACGCCTTTGTAAATATCCTCTGACACGGCAGATGCGGTAACAAGGAGCTGGCTGTCGGCTGTTGACATAATAGCGGCAAGAATACCGCAAAGGAATATACCGCCGATGAATATCATTATTCCGTTCTCGGAGAAGATCTGCTGAATAAGTCTGATGAATACTGTTTCGCTTGCTGTAGCGTCAAGGTTTTCGATAAGGTAACCTCTTGCAACAAGTCCGATAAGGCAAGATGCGGCAAGTGAAATGATAACCCATACGATAGCAATTTTTCTTGACTTTTTGATTTCAGAGTCACTTTTTACCGCCATAAATCTTATAAGAATATGTGGCATACCAAAGTATCCGAGACCCCATGCAAGGTTAGAAATAATGGAAACGGCAGAAACATTTGAACCGTCATCATTTTTAAAGAAGTTAAGGTAATTATCCGGGTTTGTTACACCGCTGTCGATAAGTGACTGTGAGAAACTGTTGTTATATGTAAGAGCTACATAAGCGATTATCGGAACCGCCATAATGGCAACAAGCATTAAAAGTCCCTGTATAAAGTCAGTGTAGCAAACAGCCTTAAATCCGCCGAGAAATGTATAAACAAGAATTACAATTACAGCAACTATAAGACCGATTGTATATACAGTGTTGTAGTTTTCAGAGTTGCCGAAAAGTGTAGCGAAAAGCTTTGCGCCCGAACTGAATGCCGAGGCTGTATATACTGTGAAGAATATTGCAATAATAATGGCAGATACCATTTTTATTACGCCCTTATCGTCACGGTAACGGTTCTGGAAAAAGCTCGGAATTGTAAGTGAGTTTCCTGCAACGATTGTATATTTTCTTAATCGTGCCGAAACAATGTACCAGTTGAGTATAGTACCGATCAAAAGTCCGACTGCTATCCATACCTCACCTGTTCCCGCAAGGTAAACCGAACCCGGAAGTCCCATAAGAAGCCAACCGCTCATATCGGAAGCCTGTGCAGAGAGTGCAGCGGTCCAGCCGCCAAGATTTCGTCCGCCGAGGAAATAGTCCTCGTTGTTTTTTGTGCCCTTAGACGATACAAAGCCAATAATTATCATAATGACCATATATGCCGCAAAGGAGCATAAAACTATTATATTTGCTGTACTCATATTTTCCTCCTCTATTTTGTTATTAAACACAAATACTCTTTAATAGTACCAAATTTCAGCAAAAAAATCAAGTATATTCAATGTTGTAGCAGATTTATACAATAAAATATTTTTATATAATTGTATATTTATTACAGCAGAGCCAATAATAACAACGGAGGTGCTATTTATGAGCGAAAATAACAGCAGAAAGAAAAAGAGCAGATATGAAAAGGCAGGATTCTATACTGCGCTTTCTATCTGCTTAATAGCCGTAACTATGGCAGTGTATTCAACATATAATACTATATCGGGAGCAAAAGAACCTACGGAGCAACCCACCACCACGGCAGTGGAGGTAAATAATCAGGTGACAGGTATAACGGAGATTGCAGAGGAAACTACATTTCCTAAAGTTGCAAATGAAATAACTGTTCCTACAATATCGGTTACAATTCCCCCTTACACCGAACCTACCGAGCAGGACACAACAAGAAATGCCTTACAAACTATGCTTTCAACCGATTTAACTCTAAGTTATCCGCTGAATCAGAAAAACATTATAAGAGAATACAGCGAGAAAACAGTGTATTATAAAAGTCTTAATGTATGGAAATCGCATCTCGGAGTGGATTTTGCGGGTGAGATAGGCGATGAAGTAACCGCAATGACAGGCGGTGCGGTAATAAAGGTTGACGAGGATAAACTGTACGGAAAAACGGTAGAGATTGCAACCGATAATGCCGTAGTTATTTACAGCGGATTAAACGGAATAACCGTAAAAGAAGGCGATTCGGTAGAAAACGGACAGAAAATCGGTGTAATAGGTGCAGTTCCTTGTGAAGTACACGACAAAAATCATATTCATGTTGCCGTTAAGATAGACAGACAATTTGCAGACCCGCTTTCATTTATCAGCAACGGGGAATAAAATCTCCGTTTTTATCATAGATATAATTATAGCACGCCCTCGTATCGTTTCAGGGGCAAACAAAAAAGTGATGGTTGATTTCAGCCATCACTTTTATCTTATTCGTATTCACGATTTACAATTTTACAAAGTACGGTTATCTTTCGCTCTGATGCCATTCTTCATTGCCAAAGATAAAATCATCAATATCCATTACAATAATTCTCATAAAAACACCTCCTATATTATAGTAAACAATACCATTATATTCAGGAAGTGCAGGAATTATACAGGATTACTTGTTAATAATATTTAAGTATTCACAAATAATGTCAACTGCCTGCTCGGTAGAAAGAGCTGTACTGTTAATGCACAAATCATAGTTATCTGCCAAGCCCCACTTTTTTCCTGAATAGAAACTGTAGTAGTTTGCTCTGTTTTTGTCTGCTTTTAATACTGCCTGCTTTGCACGAGCGGGATCAATACTTTGTCTTTCGACTGCTCTCTTAGTTCTTACATCAATGTCAGCATAGATATAAATCTTAGCGAGGTTTTGGTGATCCTTCAAAACATAATCCGCACATCTGCCAACGAATACGCATGGACCTTCATTGGCAAGCTGCTTGATAATCTTGTGCTGTAAAATGTAGAGCTTGTCATTAACAGGTAAATCACCCATAGATGAAAAACCGTTACCGTAATTATAAAGTCCTAATGAAAGAGAGTACAAAAGGCTGTTTGTAGCCTTCTCATCAACATTTTCAAATACTTCAGGACTAATTCCGCTCTCTTTGGCTGCTAAAGATATAAGCTCCTTATCATAGAATGGAATGCCAAGGCGTTCTGAAAGAGCCTTTCCTATGTTGTGACCGCCTGAACCGTACTGTCTTGTAATTGTAATAATGTTATTGCAGCTCATATCATAACCTCCGGTGCAAAGAAATGTATGGAAAAGTAACTTGTATTACTTACTCTATACATATATATAATATCATAAATTTTTAAAAAATCAAATGAATTATACAATTTTTACAAAATTTGTGTAATCAATATAAATTGATTTGAGTTGCTTTGTGCACTATTACCATATAGCATATAAGAAATATATTGAGTTTGTACGAAGTCTGTCTGATATATAAACTATACAGTTGAAATAAGTAATTGCCTGTAATACAGTTATTTATCAATATAAGACTTTATCTTAAGATTACATATATACTATTAAAGATAAAAGCAATTTTTGAAATTAAATCAGTTTTCAATTTAATAATCGTGATACTTGATTTTATTAGATATATATGTAAGAGAGTATTATTTCAGACTAAAAATAGTATATTCCATATATGTAAACACTATATATTGAGTTTATAAGGATAAAGTAAAAATTATTTAAAATTTTTTGAAAAAAATTGAAAAAAGGGGTTGCAATTTGTAAAAAGGAGTGATATAATATCAAAGTCGCTTGAGGAAAGCACAAACAACAGAAAGGTTTGAAAACACAGAAAAAAGCTTTTAAAAGTAATGAAAGAGATTTCAAAAAACTTTTTAAAAACTTTTAAAAAAGTGTTGACAAACGAAAATGAATGTGATATAATAATTCACGCACTGTTGAGAGAGGTTCGGTAAGAACCGACAAAAAACTTTCCAAAAAGTGCGTAGGACCTTGAAAATTAAACAACGAGAAAGATAAAGGAACCCGTAATACTTTGAGGATACTCAAAGATTTACAGTGAGATGCACACAACAAAGCATCA
>NZ_JBBNJY010000031.1:0-22984 GCF_040093295.1 Ruminococcoides bili | reverse complement strand
AAGCGACCAAGATCTCTCTTAGTCGCTTTGCATAATTATTTCTTTATAACTTTGTCTAACTTTTTGGGGTCAGTTCACTTTCGGGCGGTGAGCAGCAGCGTGTCAGCCTTGCAAGAGCATTGGTAAATAATCCTGAAATTATCATTGCCGATGAGCCGACAGGTAATGTTGACCCTGAAATGTCACATGATATTATTCAACTTTTGAGTGAAATTAACGATATGGGTACAACTGTACTTGTTGTTACTCACGAACACGAACTTGTAAGACAGTTTAACAAGCGTGTAATTGTAATTGACCATGGCAGAGTAAAGAGCGACACTAAAAATCCCGAAGCTGCACTTGCATATGATGCGCAGTATGAGGATATTGACGAAATTATTGAGGGTATTGCCCTTAGCAAAGAAACAAAAGAAAACTTTGTTGACAATGATGTCGTTCCAGACTAAAAAGAAAGGAACATAATATGAGTGGCTTTGGCTATTTAATAAGAGAAGGTTTCAGAAGTATATGGAGCAACCGAATTATGAGTATTGCTTCGATATGCGTTCTTGTAAGCTGTCTTGTGCTTACAGGTGCAGCTGAACTTATTTCGGTAAACATAGAAAAGGAAGTTGACTCTGTGGGAAAAACCAATGAAACAACCGTTTACATCAAGGACGGAGCATCTGACCTTGAGGCGGTTTACATTGGCAAAAACCTTGAGAAACTTGATAATATTACCTCTGTAAGATTTTACCCGAAGGAAGATGCAATCAACGAATTTAAAGATTCACTTCCGGAAGCTGTATTTGAAAATGTAAACGGCGACAACAACCCGTTGCCCGATGCATATATAATTGCAATGGACGATTTGTCAAAGTACGACCAAACTATTGACGCAATTTTAAAGGTTGACGGTGTTGATTCTATCAACAACCGCAGTGAGCTTGCGAGAAAACTTACCGATATAAGCAATCTTGTAAGCTACATAAGTCTTGCGATAGTTGTTGCACTTACGATTATTTCTCTGTTTATCATTGCAAATACAATCAGAACAACAATGTATTCAAGACGATTTGAGATAAGTATTATGAAGTCTGTCGGCGCAACCAATGCTTTTGTTCGACTGCCGTTTGTAGTCGAGGGTATGGTTCTCGGTTTTATTTCAGCCATTATCGGTACAGGCGTACTTTATGTGGTATATGAAGGCGTAATGTCGGCAGTAAATTCATTTGTAAAAATTTCCACTATTCCGTTCTCGGATGTTTATCTGCAGGTTGGCGGTATATTTATTGTTGCAGGTGTGGTTATCGGTGCATTCGGCAGCTTTATTTCAATGCGTAAGTATCTGAAGATGGAAGGAAACGAAATTCTCGGCTGGTAATAACAAAGGAGTATATTTGATGAAAATAACTAAAAGAAAATTCAAAGCTGTGCTTTGTGCTATTCTCAGCGTTTGTGTTCTTACTTTTTCGGTTTATCCTGTATTTGCCGCAGAACAGGAATCAACAGAGGCAGTTACGGAAGAAACGCAGGCAACCACAATTGACCCGAACGATATAGACGCTCTTGAGAGCAGAAGACAGGAACTTCAGGCGCAGAGCGATAAATATCAGCAGATTCTTGAAAAAACAAAAGAAAATATTGCAGATCAGGAAGAATATGTTAATGCGCTTGTAAGCAAGGTTCAGGTTCTTGACGATAAAATCGAGATTAGTCACCGGAGCATTAATGAGCTTAACGGCAAAATTCAGGACAAACAGGCAGCGATTGACGATGCAAATAAGAAAATTGAAGATCAGATGAATACACTTCGCAACAGACTCAGAAATATTTATATGGCAGGCAATACAACTGACCTTGAAATTATTTTCGGAGCAAAGAGCTTTTCTGATTTTCTTGATAAAATGGAGCTTGTAGAGGCACTCTCTGATTACGATAATAATCTTATCAATTCAATTAAGGGCGACCTTGAGAATATTTCTAAAGAAAAGGCAGAACTTGAAAAGGATATGGATTCACTCGAGGCAGAAGAGGCAAGCCTTGAAAGCGACCAGCAGGAGCTTAACAAAATTCTTGAAGAGAATAAAGAACTTTTGGCAGGACTTTATAAGACAAGCGATAAGGCGACAAGCGAAATCCAGAACGGCGCACTTGAAAGTGATGATATAGAAAAGGCTATTTCTAATTATTACGCTGAAAAGGCAAGACTTGAGGCAGAGCGTGCCGAGCAGGAAAGAAATAATAATTCAAACAGCGGTGGCTCATCAAGCGGTACTATTCACGGTGACCTTGACATTTCTCCGTCGGGTTTTGTATGGCCGTGCCCGGGCTATTACTATCTTACTTCCGAATGGAACGAGGACAGAGGCTCTTATAACCACGGTGCAATTGATATAGCAGACTCAGGAATTATGGGAGCGGATGTTGTTGCCGCAAAAGAAGGCGTAGTAATTGATTCTTACAACGGTTGTTATCACAACTGGGGTAAAGACGGTTCATGCGGTTGCGGCGGCGGTTACGGCAACTATGTAATGATTGCTCATGACGGCGGTAAGATGACTGTTTACGGTCATCTCTCCACAACTATGGTTTATACGGGTCAGCATGTATATCAGGGACAAGTTATCGGCTTTGTAGGTTCTACAGGTCATTCAACAGGTGCCCACCTTCACTTTGAAACAAGATTGAACGGTGTAAAATATAACCCAATGACAGAATATCAATCATAATTAATAATTAAAATTAATCCCTTTGCATATACTTTATAAAAAGTTATGCGGAGGGATTTTTTATGCTTACGGCACTGACTGTTAAAAAGCACGAACGAAGAAAAGGAATGAAAGGTTTAGTTGACAGACTTAAGCGTGACAGAGCGGTAGTACAGGTGAAAAGAGCAAGAGGTGTGTACCTTAAACAAATTACATACATTTCATACGGAAGAAAACCGAGATTTGAAAAACTCGAAAAAATAATCGGCGACAGTAAAAACAGAATAATCTGTTCGCCTAAAATAGATTTCCACGATGAGTGTGGTTTTCGCAGATTTGAAAATTCGGATTTCACGGCAAGACTTTGTACCAATCTTGCAATATGCCTGCTTTCTATGTGTGATTTTGCGGAAAAATTAAAAATCGGCATATATGATCCCGACGGCAGGGACAGTGAATTTTTAAAGTATGTGATGAAATATTCCTCTGATGTTACCGTTGTTACAAATTCTCCCGATGTATATTACGATGAAAACGAACTGATAATGGAGAATATGGGAGCTTGCGCAACTGTTACAAAACGAACGGAGGAGCTTGAACTCTGTCAACTCATAATTGCTCCACGCACAATAGAAAATACTTTTTCGTCAAATGACAAAACATTGATATTGACAAACGGCAGACCGAAAGCGGAGGTTTTAGGCGAGATTTACTATAAGTATTACTTTAAAATGCCTAACGGCTTTGACAGAATAAAGCCGCAGGAGATTGAAACGGAGTATTTTTGTTCTGCACTGTATTCACTCGGAAGACAGTACAGTTTAGGCTCGATAGTGCCGACAATGTGCAGTAATTTTTCAACAAGTCAAACTGTAAAATCCTTATATGCGCAGTTTGAAAAAATAAATAAAACCGATGAATAGAGGAGGCTTGCCTCACTTTTTCCGTATATGTGCTTTGCTGCCAATATTTTGCATTTTGCTTGACATTGGCGTTAAAAAATTTTATAATTAAAAAGTATGTAAGAATTCTACAGATTTCATTTTTCTGATTGAAAGGACGATGTATAATGGCAGCAAAACAAATTATGCTTACAGCAGAAGACGTTAAAAAATACGAGGAAGAACTCGAATTCTTAAAAACCGAAAAACGAAAAGAAATTGCGGAAAAAATCAAGGTTGCCCGTTCATACGGTGACCTTTCGGAGAACAGTGAATATGATGATGCCAAAAACGAGCAGGCTATGCTTGAGGCTCGTATTGCTACTGTTGAGGTTACTCTTAAAAATGCCGTTATCATTGATGAGAGCAACACTTCAAACGAGCATGTTCACCTTACTTCTGTTGTAAAGGTTGAGTATGTTTCAAACGGCAGACAGGTATCTTTCAAAATTTTAGGTTCAGGTTCAAACGGAATTAACCCAAGAGAGGGCGTTATTTCTGATGAATCACCAATCGGTAAAGCTCTTATGGAGAGAAGCGTAGGCGATGTAGTTGAGGTTGAAACTCCTGCCGGCGTTCAGGGACTTAAGATTTTAGAGATTTCAAAGTAAGCAGTGTTGAAAGGAAATATAAATAATGAGTGAGAAGAATCAGTCACAGAATACTGAAAATCTCGGTGAGCTTTTAAAGATTCGCCGTGAAAAGCTTGCAGCTTTACAGGAGGCAGGCAAGAATCCGTTTGAAATAACAAAGTACGATGTTACACACCACAGTTCAGATGTTAAAGAAAGCTTTGAAGAGCTTGAGGGCAAGTCGGTTTCTTTGGCAGGCAGAATTATGTCAAAGCGTGTTATGGGTAAGGCTTCTTTCTGCCATATTCAGGACTTAAAGGGCACAATTCAGGTTTATGTGGCAAGAGATAATATCGGCGAAGACAGCTACAAAGATTTTAAGAAATACGATATAGGCGACATCGTTGGCATCAGCGGCGAAGTATTTAAGACAAAGACTGGCGAGATTTCAATTCACGCAACTTCTGTAACACTTCTTTCAAAGAGCCTCCAGATTCTCCCCGAAAAATACCACGGCCTTACAAATACAGATACCCGTTACAGACAGCGTTATGTTGACCTCATTATGAACGAAGAGGTTAAGGATACATTTGTAAAGCGTTCAAAAATAATCAAAGAAATCCGTAACTTCCTTGATGAAAGAGGATTTATGGAAGTTGAAACCCCTATGCTTGTTGCAAATGCAGGCGGTGCGGCAGCAAGACCGTTTGAAACTCATTACAATGCACTTGACGAAGATGTAAAACTTCGTATTTCTCTTGAACTTTACCTTAAAAGACTTATTGTCGGCGGTCTTGAGAAAGTTTACGAAATCGGACGAGTATTTCGTAATGAGGGTGTAGACACAAGACACAACCCTGAATTTACACTTATGGAACTATATCAGGCATACACCGATTACTACGGTATGATGGACCTTACAGAGAGTATGTTTAAATATCTCGCAGAAAAGGTATGCGGCAGTTCTGTAATAACATATAACGGCATTGAAATTGATTTCGGTAAGCCTTTTGAGAGAATTACAATGGTTGACTGCATTAAAAAATATGCGGGAATTGACTTTGACGAAGTAAAGACAGACGAAGAGGCTAAGGCTCTTGCAAGAGAGAAGAACATTGAATTTGAAGAGCGCCATACAAAGGGCGATATCGTAAACCTTTTCTTTGAAGAGTTCTGCGAAAAGAATCTTATCCAGCCTACATTTGTTATGGATCATCCGCTTGCTATTTCTCCTCTTACAAAGAAAAAGCCTGATGACCCTGAAAAGGTAGAGAGATTTGAGCTCTTTATCAATACTTGGGAAATGTGTAACGCTTACTCCGAGCTTAACGACCCTATCGACCAGAGAGAAAGATTTGCTAAGCAGGAAGAGGCTTTTGCAAACGGTGACGAAGAGGCAAACCACACAGACGAGGACTTCCTCAATGCGCTTTCTATCGGTATGCCACCGACAGGCGGTATCGGATACGGCATTGACAGACTAGTTATGCTCCTCACAGATTCACCTGCAATCAGAGATGTATTGTTGTTCCCGACGATGAAGTCCTTAGATGGTGTAAATAAGAAAAATGATGTAAATAATACAGCTTCTGAAGCACCTGAAAAAAATGTAAAAACTGAGTCTGAAAAGATTGATTTTTCTAAGGTAAAGGTAGAGCCTTTATTTGAGGAATTTGTTGATTTTGATACATTCAGCAAGTCAGATTTCCGTGCAGTAAAGGTTAAAGAGTGTGTTGCAGTACCGAAGTCAAAGAAACTGTTACAGTTTACTCTTGACGACGGAACAGGCACAGACCGCACAATTTTAAGCGGTATTCACGCTTATTATGAGCCGGAAGAGTTAGTCGGCAAGACACTTGTGGCAATCACAAATCTTCCACCGAGAGCAATGATGGGTATTGACTCTTGCGGTATGCTCCTTTCCGCTGTTCATACAGAAGATGGCGAAGAAAAGCTCCACCTCTTAATGGTAGATAACCATATTCCGGCAGGTGCAAAGCTCTATTAAGATGATGTAAAGATGTACCGTTTAACCAAATAAAAGAGATGTACTTCAAATGCTGAAAATCGCATAATTTTCAGAAAGAAAAAGATAAATCGGGATTTGTGGAGGAATGAAGATGTGTTTGGATGAATTAAGAAGTAATATAGCAATTAAGCAGAAAAAAGGATTGCCGTTTATATGTGCCTCTATAATTATATGGTTATTGATACTAATTGTAATATTGTTGGACTTGCCACAAAATACAGAGAATTTGCTTGTGCTTTGTTGCTCATGCCCGTTATTACCGATTTCTTGGACGATTGGTAAAATATTAAAGGTTGATATCTTTGATAAAAGCAATCCGCTCGGTAATGTAGGATTTCTATTTACCTGTAATCAGTTTTTGTATTTATTGATTGTAATGTGGGTATTTAATGCTGTACCCGATAAAATGGTAATGGTCTATGCAATGGTATTTGGTGCACATTTATTGCCATATTCGTGGTTATATAAGTCGATAAGCTATCGGATATTCGCAATTATCATCCCTGTTTTATCACTTGTTATAGGGTGTATTTTTTCTGCACTTTTTATTGCACTCACGCTTATCTTGGTTGAATGTATATTTGCTGCTGCTTTGTTTGCAGAGTTGGGCAGATTCACTAACAAGTAAACATCAACTTCAAGTTTACCAAGCTCTTTGAGAGAGGATAAATCCTTTTCTCAAAGGGCTTGTGAAATATAAAATATTATGTTAAGATACATAGTATAACGAGTGGGCAATTCCAATCGGGATTGCCCATTTTTAAAACAAACAGAAATACAAATCGGAGTTTGAAGCGGAGGTATGTATTATGAATATAGGATTTTGGTCGTGTATAATTTTGGTAATACCATTTCTGATTATAGGTGTGTTATTTGCGATTTTTAAGGAAAAAGCAGCAAAATTTGTTTCAGGATTTAATTCATTTTCTAAAGAAGAACAGGCATTGTATGATAAAGCTCATATCTCTCGTGATATAAGAAATCAGTGCTTTATGTGGGCTATTATAATGTTGGCAGGAGCATTATTATCCTGCTTTTTAACCCCATATATAGCTATACCAACCTATATTATTTGGTTAATTCTGTTTTTTAGAGAAGTCCACTTTGATAATCATAAAGCGTTTGAAAAATATTTATTAAAGTAAATTCCAGTTTGCCAACTTGCCCTTTGAGAGAGGAGAAATCCCTTTCTCAAAGGGCTTGTGAAATATAAAATATTATGTTAAGATACATAGTATAACGAGTGGGCAATTCCAATCGGAGTTGCCCATTTTTTAAAATGAATAGAAATATAAATCGAAATTTAACGCTTGAAAAAAGGAGAAAGAAACATGGCAAAGAAAGAAGAAAGATTTGAAATTATATTTAGAGACGGAAGCCAGCTTAAGGATGAAGGGGCCCGTCAAATTCTTGTAGATAAGGAGACGGGAGTTAATTACCTTTGTTGGAAATCTGGATACGGGGCTGGTATTACACCTCTTCTGGATTCTGAAGGAAAAGTCATAGTTACTAAGTAAAATTAAAGTTTGTAGAATTAAGAAAATCGGAATTTGTGGAGGATATTAAAATGGCGCAGATAATATGGGATGGCAATAAAAACTGGGAACACGTTTGGGACGGTAAGCAGCCGTGGGACAGAGAGATTGAAGAAAAAATCATTCCTGAAAATGCAGTTCTAATTGACAGACCAGATGACATAATTAAAGCATCAATTCCATACATGATTATCCCTTGTATTGTATGCTTTGTTGCAATTTTTACAAAAAAGGCGCAATCAGACGAATTTATATTTAATTTATGGTTTATGCCGCTGTCATTTATTATTGGCTTTTTTGTTGCGATGCCGTTACATGAATTTCTTCATGCTATAAGTTATCCAAAGGGGGCAAAAGTTTATATAGGAGTATCTCTAAAACAGTTGAGAGCATATGCTGCATCCTCAGCAGCACTTAGCAGAGGACGATATATAATGATGTCATTGGCACCTTTGATTCCGGGGATAATCTTTCTTGCTGTTTTCGTGGTCTGCCCGATTTCAATGAAGTGGTTGATGACAATATGTGTAGTTCCTTCGTTTATGGGACTAATTTCTCCAGCACCCGATTATATGGATGTTTTAATCATATTGCGAAAGGTACCGAAGGGGGCAATGATTCAGGCAACAGAAAATGGATTGGTTTGGTATCTCTAATACGACAGATTCCAGTTTGTCGAACACATGAAAATTTGAAGTTTCGTAAGGATTTTTAAAACTGTCTCATTGTATGGTTTCGTTTATTAAGATATGATTGGTTTGGAGGTGATACATTATGGCAAATGAAGATAAAAAAGATTTTAATGCTATGCTTATGGATAGCAAGGATATGCCAAAAGTTCAAATCATAACAGATGAAAAGAGCATCGAAAAATATGGTGGAGATAAAATGTATTTTGCCCCACCTATTGACTACGACAAAGTAATGCGACTTGTGCCTTGTGGAAAATTACTTACAGTAGGTACAATAAGGGAATTCTTTGCTAAACAAAATGGTGCTGATTTTACAGAGCCAATTACAGCTGGAATTTTTGTTTCGATAGTTGCATGGGCGAGTTATCAGCGTGCAGAAGATAAAACCCCTTATTGGAGAACATTAAAAGCAAAAGGGGAATTAAATGCAAAGTATCCAGGAGGCGTTGAGGCACAAAAGGAGATGCTTGAAAAAGAGGGACATATCGTAATCCAAAAAGGTAAAACCAATATTAAGTATTATGTTAAGGACTACGAAAAAGCATTATTTACATTGTAATAGATAATGTGAAAATCCCAGTTTGCCAACTTGCCCTTTGAGAGAGGAGAAAGCCTTTTCTCAAAGGGCTTTTTATTTGAATTGACTTTAACATATCAAATGTTATAATATAAAAAACAATAAATTAAATAAGGGTATTGATATGAAGCGGCTGAAAGAACACCGCAGTTATCGGAAAATCTGTTAAATGTTTTGGAAAACTCTGTTCGAGCTATGCATCATTTTTTATCTGATACAGAGGTAAAAGCAAATTAAAAAATATGTTCCGCAGGCTTTGAGTAAGGTTGAGCATTTAATTATTGCCGAAAATGAATTTAATAAAATTATCGCATTTATGGGGACTGAAAACAATAGGCTTGAAATGTTGTTTATTTGTTCGGCGGAAAGAGGAAAAGGTATTGGCAAGCAACTTTTGAAATACGGTATTGAAAAATTCGGTATAAAAGAAGTTACCGCCAATGAACAAAATCCGCAGGCGGTAGGATTTTATAAACATATGGAATTTGTAACATATAAAAGAACCGATTATGATGAAGAGGAAAATCCGTATCCTCTTTTATATATGAAAATAGTTTAATAAATTCAAATTATATGAATGGGGATATGGAAATGAGTACATATTGTATGAAAAACAAAAAATATCGGAAACCGGTTTTGATTTTAACGGTTTTGTTTTGCGTAAGTCTTACGGGCTGTACAAAGATATATAACGGAACAGATGAACTTACAGATAAAGCCCGAAAGGAAATGCCTGTTTCGGATTTTGAAACAACGGATATACAATATGCAGGAATGAGTGTTGCCGATAATAAGGCTTTGGCTTGGTTTATTTCAGGCAATGAATATCAGGCACATTATTATCTCCCGATGGAAGTAGAAGTAAAAGGCGACGATAAATATTCGTTTGTCAGAACTTATAAACCTATGAATGGCGAAACGGATAATATCGCAATCCTTAATTGGAACGGCGGATATTCATTTGTAGTAAATAATTCCGATTGTGCGTCGGTTAAAATTACAGGGGAAAACGGTATTTATGAAGAAAAAGTAAAAGAAGTTCCTTATGTGTTTTATTATCCGTCAATTCCGTCACAGTATGTTTTTCTTGATTCCGACGGAAATGAATTAAGTTAATAATTTTACTAAAAAAACAGCTTTTTGAGATATGTATTATGTATTTCTCAAGAAGCTGTTTGTATTTGAAAGAAAATTTTTGCACAGTACTGTTTTTTGTATACCTTATATGTTATTATTAAAACATATAAATTACGAACGGCAGGTGACTTTTGATGTATTTGGACACTTTTACATTACCGATTGATTTTGAAGAACCGATGATTCAAAAACAATGTGAACGCAACGGCGGCATTTACGGTTATATAGATAACACATACCCGTGCAGAATGTTCGGAAATCGTGAACTTTATGAGATTTCATTTAAAAATGTAACGATTTTTTACGGCGGCAACGGTTCGGGAAAAAGCACACTTTTAAATCTTATTGCTCAAAAACTTGAGCTAAACCGCATCGCTCCGTTTAATTCAAGCGAATTATTTGATGAATATGTAAAAAATTGTGAGTATTCTCTCGGCTACGATGATGAGGGGTTCAAGCACAAAATACCTGACGGCAGTCGTATTATAACAAGCGATGATATTTTTGATTATATGCTCACTATTCGTACAAATAATGACGAAATTTCCGAGAAAAAGGACATTGCCCGTGATGAGTACGGTGCTTTAAAGTATGGCAAAAGTATAAGGTTCAGCGGAATGGACGATTACGAGCAGTTTAAAATGCAGGTTATGTCACGCAGAAAATCGGTGTCACGCAGAAAGTTTATTGAAAGAACTGCGGGCAAGGAAACCGAACTTTTCAGCAACGGAGAAACTGCTCTGAAATACTTTAAAACAAAGCTGAAAAATGACAAGTTGTATTGCCTTGACGAACCCGAAAACAGTATGTCGGCAAAAATGCAGTTAAAACTTGTAAAAATGCTTGAAGAACTGACCCGATATTGCGGCTGTCAATTGATAATTGCCACACACTCGCCGTTTTTGCTTGCTATGGACAATGCAAAAATTTATGACCTCGACTCAAACCCGGTTGAAGTAAAAGATTGGTGGGAACTTGAAAATACAAAGATTTACTATGAATTTTTCAAAAAACACAGCAATCTTTTTGAAAATGATATATAAATAAACAAATATAATCTTTTGTATATTCGTGTTCTAAATAATAAAAATTTTCCCATAAACCTCTTGATTTTTGCGGTCAAGAGGTTTATACTATGTAAAATTTATCTATGCGGAAAGGGATTTGTAAATGAGAATTGAAAAAATTAAATCTCCGTTTGACAATTTAATGCTCGAAGTTGCTGTTTCAGAAACGAAAACACAGCCAAAGGCTATAGTTCAGTTTTCACACGGAATGTGCGAGCATAAAGAACGATATTTTGAATTTATGAATTACCTTAATGATAACGGCTATGTATGCGTTATTCACGACCACAGAGGTCACGGCGCAAGTGTGATAAACGAGGGAGAATTCGGCAATTTTTATACAGAGGACATCAGTGCCGTTATAGACGATATGCACGCTGTAACCGAATATATAAGGAAAAGTTATCCAAATCTGCCGTTATATATTTTCAGCCACAGTATGGGCACACTTGTTGCACGAAATTATATGAAAAAGTATGAAAAGGAAATTGACAAAATTGTTCTTTGCGGCCCGCCTACCCATAACGGCAATGCAAGTTTCGGGCTTTTTCTTTCAAAAATTTTAAAACCTTTTTACAAAGAGCAGGCGCCCAATAAATTGCTGAACAACGGAACTTTTATCGGATACAACGAAAAGAATGCCGAACCTAATTCTTGGATAACGGAAAATAAAGACAATGTCAGAGCGTATAACGAGGACGAGCTTTGCGGTTTTGTGTTTACCACAAACGGTTTTATAAATCTGTTTAAACTGCAATTAAGCGCATTTGATTCGGATGATTGGGAAGTTTATAATAAAAGATTACCGATTTTTGTAATAGCAGGTGAAAATGACCCTGTTATTCAGTCAAAAAAGAAATTTAACGCACTTATAGTTTTCTTAAAAGAACTCGGCTATGCAAACATCAGCCAAAAACTGTATAAAAACAATCGTCACGAAATTCTTAACGAGAAAAATAAATCGGATATTTACAAAGATATTCTGAATTTTTACGAAAATTGAAAAAATGTATTGACATATTATTTTTGCAATGTTAATATACTGATAATATTTAGACAAAAGCATTGATAAGGAGGAGTACTTACTTTTTGACTCTGCAGAGAGGGAATGGTCGGTGAAAATTCCCGTGGCGGAAGTAAGGAAGGTAGCCTTTGAGCTTTGAACCGAACAAAGTTATTTTCAGTAGGCTTCAACGGCAGTTCCCACCGTTATAAGGGAGGCAATATCGGATAATTTGATTATCCCGCATTGTTTAAGTGCAGAAACTGTATTTCTGAATTTAGGTGGTACCACGGATTTTATTCGCCCTAAGCTTTTTGGCTTGGGGCTTTTTCTTTTGTCTGAATGTTAAATTTATTTTAGCGGAGGATGCAACTATGCAGACAAAAATTGATTTAAAAAAACTAAGGCTAAGACCGTACAAAAAATGTGACGCAAAATTTATTGTGAAGTGGAGCAAAGACGAAGTTGCTTTCAGAAAGTGGTGTTCTGACAGGTGGCAGACATATCCGATTACCGCCGAAGATATGAACAGAAAATACTGTGATAATAACGGCGACTGCATTGATGAGGATAATTTTTACCCTATGACATTAATTGATAACAACACTGTCGCAGGTCATCTCATTTTAAGATTTACAGATAAAGAACGAACAATATTACGCTTTGGATTTGTAATTACGGACGATTCTAAAAGAGGATTGGGATACGGAAAGGAAATGCTCAATCTTGCGCTGAAGTATTCGTTTGAAATATTGAAAGTCAATAAAATTACTCTCGGAGTTTTTGATAATAACCTTGCGGCTTATCATTGTTATAAATCCGTCGGATTTAAAGAAATTGAAAATGAAAACAAGGAAGAAAACTGCTTTTGCGGTGAAATATGGAGTGCTTCCGAAATGGAAATGACAAAAGATGATTATTTTAATAAAAGGTAAATTTATTGCACACCTATGAAAGAAGTAGTATAATAAATTTGTTGATTATTGCAAAAAATATTAATTTTCGGAGTGATAGTTGTGAATATAAGAAGAGCAGAAGAAAAGGATATTTTGCAGATTGAAGAATTGCTTTATCAGGTGCATAAGGTTCATTCGGACAAAAGACCTGATTTATTTATTCCGGGTTCAAAAAAATATACAACAAACGAATTAAAAGAAATTTTAGCGGATGACGAAAAGCCTGTTTATGTTGCAGACAATGACGGAGTAATTTTGGGATATGCCTTTTGTGTTTATCAAAGACATTGCACAAAATCAAGCAATTACACAAGTCTTTATATTGATGATTTATGTGTTTCCGAAAACTCAAGAGGTCTAAAAATCGGTACACGGCTTTATGAGTATGTACTTGATGTTGCCAAGAAAAACGGCTGTCATAATCTTACCCTTAATGTATGGGAATGTAACGAATCCGCCAAGAAGTTTTACGATAAATGCGGATTGAAAATTCAGAAATACGGTATGGAGCAGGTGCTTGATTGAGAAATATTCTCAAACTTAATTTAACAGACTTATTTTTTAGTCAGTTACTTTTAAACTGCTTTTAATGTGAATTATAATGCCTGCTGATTCCGCTTTTCTTTTGCGTGAAAAGAAAAGCTCCAAAAGAAAGCACGCTTAAGGAGAAAGGGCTTTCGATGCCCTTTCCCCTTAAGTATCTCCTTTCCCCAAACGACCAAGGTCAGTGACCTTGGAACCTCTTACTTTTGCTTTCCTGTTCAAAATTCGTTATTGGCAAAGTTTGAGTATGAAAATGTATTTTTATTTTTTGTGAAAAGATTTTTATATTATAAAAAGCATACCGAATATTTATCGGATATACATTTATAAAATACAGGAAATGTTACTTACTAACTTGATTTTATGCACTTATTGTGCTAAGATTATATTACTAAACAGTTTTCACACCTGTTGTTTAGAATAAAGCTTATAGAGGTAAATCGGTGCGGTTTTGCATTGATTTATTAACAATTATAAAGTGAGGATAATAAAATGAAAAGTGATGTAATTAAGGTTGGCGTTAATGCCGCACCGCAGCGCTCACTTCTGAACGCTCTCGGTCTTACTGAAGAAGAAATGAAAAAACCTCTTATCGGTATTGTCAGCTCCAAGAACGATATTGTTCCGGGACATATGAATATAGACAAGATTGTTGACGCTGTAAAGCAGGGTGTTGCTCTTGCAGGCGGTGTTCCTATTGTTTTCCCTGCAATTGCTGTTTGTGACGGTATTGCTATGGGTCACGAGGGTATGAAGTATTCGCTTGTTACCCGTGAACTTATTGCCGACTCAACAGAGGCTATGGCAAAGGCTCATGCATTTGACGCTCTTGTTATGGTTCCTAACTGTGATAAGAATGTTCCGGGCCTTTTAATGGCTGCCGCAAGAATTAATGTTCCTACCGTTTTTGTAAGCGGCGGTCCAATGCTCGCAGGTCATGTAAAGGGTAAAAAGACAAGCCTTTCAAGTATGTTTGAGGCTGTTGGCGCTTACACGGCAAACAAGATTTCTGCCGAAGAGCTTTGCGAGTTTGAAAACAAGGCTTGTCCGTCTTGCGGTTCTTGCTCAGGTATGTATACAGCTAACAGTATGAACTGCCTTACTGAGGCTATCGGTATGGGTTTACAGGGCAACGGTACAATTCCTGCCGTATATTCAGAGAGAATCAAACTTGCTAAGCACGCAGGTATGAAAGTTATGGAGCTTCTCGAAAAGAATATCCGTCCGCTCGACATTATGACAGAAAAGGCATTTATGAATGCTCTTACAGTTGATATGGCTCTCGGTTGTTCAACAAATACAATGCTTCACCTTCCTGCCATCGCTAAAGAGGCAGGCGTTAAACTTAACCTTGATATTGCAAATGAAATCAGCGCAAAGACACCTAACCTTTGTCACCTTGCTCCTGCAGGTCATACATATATGGAAGACCTCAACGAGGCAGGCGGTGTTTACGCTGTTATGAACGAACTTACAAAACTCAATCTCCTTAACACAGACCTTATCACAGCTACAGGCAAGACTGTTGCAGAGAACATTGAGGGCTGCGAGATTAAAGACACAGACATTATCCGTCCTGTAACAAATCCGTACAGCACATCAGGCGGTATCGCCGTTCTTAAGGGTAATCTTGCTCCCGATGGCTGCGTAGTTAAGAGAAGTGCAGTTGCTCCTGAAATGTTACAGCACAAGGGCAGTGCAAGAGTATTTGACTGCGAGGAGGACGCTATTGAGGCAATTCACGCAGGCAATATTAAGCCTGGTGATGTTGTTGTTATCCGTTACGAAGGTCCTAAGGGTGGTCCGGGCATGAGAGAAATGCTTAATCCTACATCTGCTATTATGGGCAGCGGCCTCGGTCATTGTGTAGCTCTTATTACAGACGGTCGTTTTTCAGGCGCTACAAGAGGCGCTGCAATCGGTCATATTTCACCTGAGGCAGCAGTCGGCGGTCCTATCGCACTTGTTGAAGAGGGCGATACAATTGAAATCGACATCAACGCAAATACTATCAATTTACTTATTTCTGACGAAGAGTTTGCTAAGCGTAAAGCCGAATGGAAACCTCGTCAGCCAAAGATTACAACAGGCTACCTTGCCCGTTATGCAAAACTCGTAACATCGGGTGCACAGGGCGCAGTTCTTGAGTAATATTGAATTGGTGTAATTGCACAAAAAACCTTTCGGATTTTTATGTTTTAAACATTTAAATTTTATAAAATAAGCAATTTGCACAATTAACTCCTTGTCTTATTAGGCAAGGAGTTAATTTTTTAGCTTATCGTCAAATTTCTATTGTAAGATTTATACAAATATGCTATAATTGACAAGTAAGTTGATTACTAATTGTCGAAAACGCTTAAGATTTGAATATATATCCCGAAAGGAGTGTTTCTTTTGAAACAGTACAATGCTAAAAAAATATTAAACATTGCCCTTGCAGGTCACGGCGGATGCGGTAAAACATCTGTTGCCGAGAGTATGATATATCTTGCAAAGGCATCTGAAAGACTTGGTAATATTGCAGACGGTAATACCGTTCTTGATTATGACAGTGAAGAAATCAAGCGCCAGACTTCAATTTTAACCTCGGTTGCTCCCATTGAATGGAAAAATACCAAGATAAATATTATAGATACTCCCGGTTTGTTCGACTTTGAGGGCGGTGTAGCAGAGGGTATGCGTGCCGCCGATTCAGCGCTTATCGTTGTATCGGGCAAAGACGGTGTAAATGTCGGTACCGAAAAGGCTGTTAAAGCTGCCACCAAGGCAGGTCTTACAAAGATTTTCTTCGTAAACGGTCTTTGTGACGAAAGCGCCAGATTCTACCGTGTATTTGAAAGTTTAAAGGCTACATTCGGCCCTACTGTTTGTCCTGTTGTTGTTCCGTACATTGTTGACGGTCAGGCAAATACATATGTAAATCTTTTTGATTATAAGGCTTATAAATATGATACAGACGGTTCTGTAGTGCAGACTCCGCTTCCTGATATGGGCGACAGACTTGAGGGCTTGCGTGAGGCTATTAAAGAGGCTGTTGCGGAAACAAGCGAGGAACTGCTCGACAAGTTTATTATGGGTGAAGAATTTACTCCGGAAGAAATTATACTCGGCGTAAGTAAGGGTGTTAAAGACGGTACAATTTGCCCTGTATTCTGCGGTGACGCACACAATACATTTGCTTTTGACCAGCTTTTGAATAGTCTTGTATGGCTTGCACCTACAGCTGCCGATAAAGGTGACGAAATTGCTGTTGATGTTGACGGCGAACCTGTTGAAATCAGCGTCAACGAAAACGCAGCGGCTGCCGCAGTTGTATTTAAAACAGTTGTTGACCCGTTTGTAGGTAAACTTTCTTATGTTAAGGTTGTATCGGGAAAAGTCAGTGCCGATACTCCGCTTGTAAATATGAGAACAGGCACACAGGAGAGAATAGGAAAGGTTCTTACCGTAAGAGGTAAAAAACAGGTTGAAACCGATTATATAGGCGCAGGCGACATCGGCGCTATTCCAAAACTTGCTTCTGTAAAAACAGGCGACACACTTTGCTCACCGCTCAGAAAAGTAGTGCTTGAGGGTATTGATTATCCTGTATCATCATATACAATGGCTATTTATCCTGTCACAAAGGGCGATGAAGACAAGGTAGCACAGGGACTTGCAAAGCTAAGCGAGGAAGACCCTACTATTAAATATGTAACAAACCACGAAACACACGAAATGCTTATTTCAGGCTTGGGCGAACAGCATCTTGATGTTGTAATTTCAAAGTTAAAGTCAAAATTCAATGTAGAGGCGGTTCTTAAAAAGCAGAAAATCGCATATCGTGAAACTATCAGGAAAAAAGTTTCGGCACAGGGCAGATATAAAAAGCAGTCAGGCGGTCACGGTCAGTTCGGCGATGTTTGGATTGAGTTTGAGCCTTGCGAGAGCGAAGGTCTTGAATTTGCGGAAAGAGTTGTCGGCGGCGCAGTTCCTAAAAACTTCTTCCCGGCAGTAGAAAAGGGGTTGCGTGATTCCATTAAAAAAGGTGTGCTTGCAGGTTATCCGATGGTAGGTATCAGAGCTACACTTTATGACGGTTCGTATCATCCTGTTGACTCTTCGGAAATGTCATTTAAAACTGCCGCAAGTATGGCATATAAAAACGGTATTCCAAACGCATCTCCTACACTTCTTGAGCCGATCGGCTCTCTTAAGGTTACATTGCCCGACTCAAATATGGGTGATGTAATGGGTGAAGTAAACAAGCGCAGAGGCAGAGTGCTCGGTATGACTCCTGCCGAGGACAGCGGTATGCAGATTGTTGAGGGCGAAGTTCCTATGGCAGAGATGGATAATTTCGCAACCTATCTTCGTCAGGTTACGCAGGGCAGAGGAAGTTATGAATTTGCTTTTGCAAGATATGAAGACGCTCCGGCAAATGTTGCTCAAAAGATAATTGAAAAAGCTAAGGCTGACGCTGAATAAGCAAAATAACTTTATAATTTTATCAAATCCCGTTGCATTTCTTTGCAATGGGATTTGTTTCTCTTGACTAACTTTGATGTGCTGTGCTAAATTATTGTTAATGCCATTATATGGTGTAGTTTATTTGTTAAGTGGTGTTTTTAGTTGTTGGATTTAGTGCTTTCAAAGTTTATAAAAAATTATGATGACATAAAAAATCCGCAGGTGCGTTCGGCTTGCGGTAATTTTTCGGGTGTAGTCGGAATAATACTGAACCTCATTTTGTTCAGTGCAAAGCTTCTGTCGGGGATACTCACCGCATCAATTTCCGTAACTGCAGACGCATTCAATAACTTGTCTGACGCAGGCAGTTCGGTTGTAACATTCTTGGGATTTAAACTTGCCAACAGACCTGCCGATGAAGAACATCCCTACGGTCACGGCAGATATGAATATGTGGCGGGTTTGGGAATATCGTGTGCAATTATCCTTGTGGGTGTGGAACTTTTGAAATCGTCAATTGAAAAAATTATTAATCCCGAAGAAAGCACAGCAATTACTTTGTTGTCGGTATGTATTCTTATCGGCTCAATCTGTGTAAAGCTGTGGATGTTTTTCTTCAACAGGGCAATGTCAAAAAAGATTTCTTCGTCTGCTCTTAAGGCAACGGCAATGGATTCTCTCACCGACTGTATTGCTACTTCGGTAGTTTTAATAGGTTTGGGCATATCTGCCGTAACAGGCGTGAATATCGACGGTTGGCTCGGTTGTGCCGTAGCCGGATTTATTCTTTATACGGGTATAAGCACTTTTAAGGAAAGTCTTTCACCTTTGCTCGGAAATACTCCCGACCCGGAATTTATAGACGAAATCAGAGAAATTGTGCTTTCTACCGAACTTATAACGGGTATTCACGATTTGCTCATTCACGATTACGGTCCGGGAAGATGTATAATTTCTTTCCATGCGGAAGTCCCTTACGATGTCGATATTTTAAAGGCACACGATGTAATCGACAGACTTGAAAGAAAAATACAGGAAAAGTATAATTGCGTGGTTACTATTCATATGGACCCAATTGCGGTTTCCGATGAATATACTATTGAATTAAAAGAAAAGATAAACGAGTCGCTTGACAGTATTGACAGCGCACTCAGCCTGCACGATTTCAGAATTGTAAAGGGAGAAGAACATCAGCGTGTACTTTTTGACCTTGTGGTTCCGCCTGAATGTAAATTAAAAGAAACAGATGCGTTAAATGCCGTGAAAGAAAAAATATCGCAGATTGATGAAAAACTTATCCCGATAATACATATTGATAAAATCTGCCTTGAATGTGGCGGAAATATTAAATTATGATTTAGCAAAACACTTTATTAATCGATTATAAAGGTTTGGCTAAAACCGTGCGTTAAATCACAAAACTTACTGATAAAAGCAATCAAGCTGTTTGATAAAGCAGCCCGATTGCTTTTTGTTTTGATTTTATGTCAGTGTTTAATTATAAGAACAATATACAATATATTGTGGTGATATAAACAAACGGTCACATATTATAGAAAATTTTTGTAATATTCTAATTTGTAATTATCCTAAAAAAATTGCTCAAATTAAACAAATAAAAAAATCTGTTTTTGTCAGTTTGACGATTGAATTAAACGCCTCTTTATGATAGAATAAAACTTGTGTTCGGCAATACATATACCACAATATATAGTGAAAATTATAAAAGCAACACTAAATATAGATATATATAGGAGTTATAAATACGGAGGAAGAAAAATGATAACAAAAATTATTAAGCGTGACGGACGAGAAGCAAATTTTGACACAGAAAAAATAACACAAGCCATTTATAAGGCTGCACAGGCAATCGGCGGTAACGATTATGATGCCGCAAAAGCACTTTCGGTACAGGTAAGAGATTTACTTGAGAAAAAGTGCGGAGATAAGGCTCCTACAGTTGAGCAGGTACAGGACGCTGTTGAAAAGGTGCTTATTGAAAACGGTCATGCAAGAACTGCAAAGGAATATATACTTTACCGTGCAGAGCGTACAAGAGTGCGTGAAATGAACACAAAGCTCATGAAGATTTATGAGGACCTTACTTTTAAATCAGCTAAAGATAACGATATTAAGCGTGAGAACGCAAACATTGACGGTGATACTGCAATGGGTACAATGCTCAAGTACGGTTCAGAGGGCGCAAAACAGTTCAATGAAATGTACATTCTCGACCCTAAGTATTCTAAGGCTCATCGTGACGGTGATATTCATATTCATGATCTTGATTTCTTTACACTTACCACAACTTGTTGCCAGATTGACCTTGTAAGCCTTTTTAAAGGCGGTTTTTCAACAGGTCACGGCTATTTGAGAGAACCTAATGACATTGCGTCATATTCGGCACTTGCATGTATTGCAATTCAGTCTAACCAGAATGACCAGCACGGCGGTCAGAGTGTGCCTAACTTTGATTACTCAATGGCTCCGGGCGTTAAGAAAACATACAGAAAGCGTTACAGAATCAATCTTGAAAGAGCAATTGAACTTTTGACAGATGCCGAAGATCCTGACGCTACAGTAAAAGAAATCTGCGAAAAGGCAGAGGAGGCAAGCGGCGAATGGCCGACACTCGAAAATCAGACTCCTAATTATAAAAAGGAGGAGCTTGCACTTCTTAAAGAAAAGTTTGAAGACAGAGTTGCCGAGAAAATTCAGCGTTTTGCGTTTAAACATGCCGAGGCTGAAACAGATAAGGCTACTTTCCAGGCTATGGAGGCACTTATCCATAACCTTAACACAATGCATTCAAGAGCAGGCGCACAGATTCCGTTCAGCTCACTTAACTACGGTACAGATACTTCTCCGGAGGGCAGACTTGTTATGAAGAACCTCCTTTACGCTACGGAAAGAGGTCTTGGCAACGGTGAAACACCTATTTTCCCAATTCAGATTTTCAAGGTAAAAGAGGGCGTAAACTACAATCCGGAGGATAAGAACTACGATTTGTACAAACTTTCAATGAGAGTTTCTGCAAAAAGACTTTTCCCTAACTTCTCATTTATCGACGCACCGTACAATCTCCAATATTACAAGCCCGGTCATCCTGAAACAGAGGTTGCATATATGGGTTGCCGTACACGAGTTATGGGCAATGTTTACGATCCTGACAGAGAGATTACATACGGCAGAGGAAACCTTAGCTTTACTTCAATTAACCTTCCAAGACTTGCAATTCTTTCAAATAAAAATATTGATTTCTTCTTTGAACAGCTTGACAGAATGTGCGATCTCGTTGTAGGTCAGCTTCTTGAGCGTTTTGAAATTCAGTGTCAGAAACTTGTCAGAAACTATCCTTTCCTTATGGGTCAGGGTATTTGGCTTGACAGCGACAAGCTTACTCCTAACGATTCTGTAAGAGATGTTTTAAAGCATGGCTCACTCACAATCGGATTTATCGGACTTGCCGAGTGTCTTGTGGTTCTTACAGGCAAACATCACGGCGAGAGCGAAACTTCACAAAAGCTCGGCCTTGAAATTGTCGGCTATATGAGAAAGAAGATGAACGAGGCTACCGAGAAGTACAAACTTAACTTCGGTGTTATCGGTACTCCTGCAGAGGGCTTGTCGGGCAGATTTGTAAGAATTGATAAAGAGCGTTTCGGAATTATTCCGGGTGTTACAGACAGAGAGTATTATACAAACTCTTTCCATGTACCTGTTTATTACAATATCTCCGCATTTGATAAAATTAAGATTGAAGCACCTTATCACAATCTTACAAACGGCGGTCACATCTCATATATTGAGCTTGACGGTGACCCGTCACAGAATATTGACGCATTTGAGGCTGTTATCCGTTGTATGAAAGAGAGCGGAATCGGCTACGGTGCAATCAACCACCCCGTTGACCGTGACCCTGTTTGCGGACATACAGGTATTATCGGTGATTATTGCCCACAGTGCGGCAGAAAAGAAACTAAGAACGGTCAGGGATTTGAGCGTATCCGCAGAATTACAGGCTACCTTGTAGGTACAACAGAGCGTTTTAACAATGCAAAGGCAGCCGAGGTAAGGGATAGGGTAAAGCACTCTGTTTCCGAATGTTGCGGTATGGAAGATTTTTCCGATGATATTACAGCATAATTATGAGTAAAGATATTATAAGACTTTCAGGTGTTATAAAAAACAGCATAGTTGACGGCCCGGGTTTCAGACTTACAGTTTTTTGCCAGGGTTGTCCGCATCACTGCGAGGGCTGCCACAACGAAAAAACGTGGGACTTTGACGGTGGCTTTGACGGCAAGGTTGAGAAGATAATCAATGTTGCAAAGTCACTTCCGCTCTTGCAGGGACTTACTTTTTCGGGCGGCGAACCGTTTTGTCAGGCAGAGGCATTTGCAGAGCTTGGCAGACTTGCACACGAAAACGGCTATAATGTAGTTACATACACGGGCTATACTTACGAAAAGCTGCTTGAGGGAGCAGACAAACATCCCGAATGGATGGATTTGCTCAAACAGACGGACTACCTTATAGACGGCAGATTTATACTTGAAGAAAAGAGCCTGATGCTTAAGTTCAGAGGAAGCAGAAATCAGCGTATTATTGATGTGAAAAAGAGCCTTGAAAGTAATCAAATAGTTGAAAATTACGATATATAAACAAAACCTGCGTTGTTGAGTATAACGCAGGTTTTGTGTTTTGCTGATTTTTTCAAAAGTCAGAGTAGCAGAGTATTTTGTAAAAAATATAAAAGTTTGGTCGACCTTTTCAAAGGAGATCGG
>NZ_JBBNJY010000030.1:0-23598 GCF_040093295.1 Ruminococcoides bili | reverse complement strand
GATCCTTGCGGGTTTGGGCAGCGCCCATAATATCTTCCGATATTGCAATTTATCAGGCGCAAACAGCCACGCTGTTTGCGTGCTTGCACTTAGTTTGAAAAAACAGGCGACAGCCATTAAAACAGAATTATTTATTTTGGAAAAGGTTGACTAAACTTTTATAATTGATTGGCGAAGCATTCTTCTAAACAATAATCTTTTACTCTCAACTCAACAAAAATTAACAGACAGCAAAAATCCCTGTTCAGCGCTGAACAGGGATTTTTTATATGGGGATGTTGTAAGCTTATTAAATATCGTAACATTTCCACTGACAATTTTTGCAGACTTCACTAAGTTTTCCTTGTGAAATTATCCTGCTTTTTGCCATATCTTTAAGCGCAAGCCACTCAATTTCGTCACCGATTTTTAAATTATATTCTTTCAGACAAGCATTGTCAAAACTTGCCACTTTATCATTATCGGCACAAAGCTGTGATTTATTATTCGGGCATTTACTGCAAAGAACATCATTACAACTGCCCGTTAAGGTAATCAGCGGATTTTCTTTATTCAGATATTCAATTACATTTGTCATATTCTGCACAAAATCACTGCTGTAGCCTTTTCCTACGAAAAATTGTATGCAAAGGCTGTGGTGCGGTCGCAGATTAAAGCTTGATAACTTTGTCAAGACGATTTACCAATACAGCTGAAAATGCAATTTTGAGTGCGTCAGCAATAAGATAAGGAACTACGCACAGTAAAAGTGACTCAACAAGTCCCATTTTCATTTGGAACATAAACCATACTGTGCCGAATGCATAACAAACAGCAAGGCCCAAAATCATAGAAACAATTTCAACCCAAAGTTTTTTGCCGAGTTTTTCTGTCATAAGACCTACAATTAAAGCTGTAAAAATAAAGCCGATAATATATCCGCCTGTCGGTCCGAAAAGTACACCTATACCTCCGCTGAAGCCTGCAAACACAGGAACACCGGCAAGACCGAGAAGTACATAAACTATAACACTGAGTGTACCTCTTTTCCAACCGAGTAATGACGCTGCAATAAATACACCGAGAGTTTGAAGTGTAAACGGAACTTCTCCGAACGGAATCTGAATTTGCGCACAAACTGTCATTACAGCGGCAAAGAGTGCCACAAATACTAAATCAAGCAAAGCGGCTTTGCTTTTTGATGTTGCCTTTGATTTTACCTCTAACATTGTTCTTTCTCCTTATCGTCAACCTATTTGGTTTATTAAGTTGACAATATTATAACTCGGTTTTGCCGAATTGTCAACCTGCAATTGAAATTTGGTTGACAATTCACAAAATCATATATTTTATATAATAACAGTTGTTTAAATGAGGTTTTCTTTCTTAAGATATTCTTCAAGAATATCTGCCGCATACTTGCAAAGCTCCGGACAAGGACGCTTTTTATAGTATTCGTTGGTGCGTTCTGACGGCACATAACTTTCCTTATTGTTTTTCTGAAAACCTAAAAGTTCTCTGCAAATAATAGAGCCGTTGTCTTCTTTAAACTTTGCGGCAAGCTCCTGAACCGATTTATAAACATTTTTCTTTGTGGTATTGTCTTTAGAATTGTCATTACCCATTGCAAGACCTATCACCATAAACATACCTGTAACAGTACCGCAAACTTCTCTCATTCTGCCCATACCGCCGCCGAATGGTTCGGAAATTTTTAATGCTGTTTCTTTTTCAAGTCCAAAATCCTCGCAAAATGCAAGCAAAACCGCTTGAGAACAATTGTAACCGTTCATAAAATTTTGCTTTGCAATATCTCCCTTAGACATACAAATCATTCCTTTTCATTATAATGTAATTTTATTTTAACACCGACTTATAATAATGTCAAAATTTTCATACCTTGTCCGTTACGATTATAAAAAGTTTGGTCGCCCCTTTCAAAAGTTGTGGGTGTGGGCAAAGCCAACGATACTGTCTGCTAACAAAATTTTTCTGTAGCCGAACAGCCTGCTGTTCGGCGGCTTGAACGAAACGGCAAAAAATTATTAATTGCTAACGCAAACAACCGTACAGTTTTTTACACTGTACGGCTGTTTGCAAGGGGTTTAGATAAGGAAATGGGTATGAGTGGAACGGATGCTTTCGCACCCTCTTGTTAGTAAATTTAAGCGGATTTATTATCGCTTGCACTTTTTTTAGGGATTTTAATTGTGTATTCGATATAGTTAGGGTTTTCACTTTTGACTGCTTTGGCATCAATACCTGCAAGGCGCATTGTATCTACCGCTTTGTTGATGGTGTTTACAAAAATACGCACATCTTTTATCACCGCTTTACTGCTTCCCATACTTTTAATATGCTTTGGGCAGTCATTCAAGACTTCGCCTACAAGATTGTCGGTCTGTTGAGTGTTAAGATTTAGAGCTATTACCTTGCTTAGGACTTCTCGCCTTTTGCCCTCGTCTTCTATTCGGAGTAATGCCCTGGCATGGCGCTCCGTAAGACCTGCCGAAATAATAAGCTCCTGTTCTTCGTATGTAAGGCGCAAAAGTCTTAGCTTGTTGGCAATGGTAGATTGCGTTTTGCCAAGCCTTTGAGCCGCCTCCTCTTGAGTAAGTCCGAATCTTCGTATAAGTCTTGAAATCCCGCGAGCTTCCTCGAACACGCCGAGGTCGCTGCGCTGTAGATTTTCAAGGAGAGCAAAGATCGCAGACTCTTTGTCAGAACACTTAACGATTATGCACGGCACTTTTTTAAGTCCTGCCATAACCGACGCACGAAGACGGCGTTCACCGGCAATCAGCTCATATTCACTTTGACTTGCCCTTCTGACAGTCAGCGGCTGCAAGATACCGTTTTCTGTTATGGACTGCGATAATGATGTAAGAGAGGCTTCGTCAAATTGTTTTCGAGGCTGAGCCTTGTTAGGTCGTATTCTTATTATTGGTATTTCAGTGATTTTGTTATCATTGTTAAATAAAAAAGTCAACCTTACCATCCCGTGTCTTTTAAGCATCAGGGGTTTGTCCCTGTGACATTATAATATCACATTGCCAAAAAATGGTATGTCGAATTGTGTAGGCATAATTAATTTTGTTTTACAATATTGCGTTGATTTTACCGTTTTGTTGTCAAAGTATTTGGTTTTCTTTCTGTTTTCTTTCTTATTATTAATAAATTATGGTTTAGCAAATTGATTTGCCAATTAATTATAAAAGTTTAGTCAACCTACTCAAAAATTGTGGGGGTAGACAAAACATACGATACTGACCGTTTACGCAATCTAAATCTAATAATAGACGAACAGCTTGCTGTTTGGCGGCTGATAAATTGTAATATTGAAAAAATAATCATACATAAGATTAGCCCTTTAACTACTGCTTTTGTAGCTAAAGGGCATCTGCTATCTTTATTATATTTGACATTAAAACATCATCACGCCTCATAATATCTTCAAGAGTGCGTTTTGATATACCTGCTTTATCTGCAAGCTGTTGGACTGTAAGTCCTTTATCGTTTTTATATTCTTTAATTTTCAAATTTGTCACACCTTATTAAAATAAAAATTTTACAATACCGTATACTGCAACAAAGAAATCCGGAATTAAGCCTTTTCCGAACTTTTTACCTGCCTAACATTTGCCTAATATTTTTAAAATTTTATGCGATTTTGGGCGGCGTTTTGCGATAAAAACAAATAAAGAAAAACCGCACTAAAACGCCTGAAAACGGCTTAATAGTGCGGTTTTTCTGTGGTCGAGGTGACAGGACTTGAACCTGCGGCATCTTGGTCCCAAACCAAGCACTCTACCAAACTGAGCTACACCTCGAAATTATTTAATTTTTGTCGCCTCAACAAGTCAGCTTCATTATTATATAACATAAAATTTGATTTGTCAACAATTATTTTTAATTTTTTTGAAACTTTCGTGATTTTTATTTTTCTTTAATTGACATACGCTGTTATGGGGTATAAAATATGATTACACTGATTAAATATATTACTTTGAAGGGCGGTTTTATATGTCTGACAATACAAAATTAAAAATCTCAAACGGGTTGAACGAGGATAAATATTCTGTAAAAAGCAAGTTTGTCAACTTCTTTTTGCTTGCGATGTTTACGCTCTTTCCCCTATTTTACACGGATTACTACTATAATATAAGACACGACAAATATTATTTTTTTCTTGTTGTCACTGTGGTGCTTGTTTTGATGATTGGCGCTGTTGCAATCACTAATTCCGATTCGCAAAGCGGAACAAAAGACAAAGCCGAATCCGTGCCTTGGTACAAAAAGTTATCGTTTACGGACTATGCATTTGGTGCATTCATTTTGGTATGCACCGTATCCACTGTTTTTTCTCAAAATCCTGCCGATGCTTTCTTGGGTCTTAGCGGAAGAAACAACGGTTTATTGTTGATGATTTTTTATGCGGTGGTTTATTTTTTAATTACCAGATTTTTTTGTTTTAAAAACTATGTCTTTGTTGCCCTTGCAGGTTGTTCAATTGCAATATATCTGCTTGATATTCTCAACTGTTTTTACATAGATCCGCTTGGAATGTTTGCAAGCCTTACAGATGAGCAGACAATCACAAACTTTACCTCCACAATTGGCAACAAAAACCTTATGTCAAGTTTTATCTGCATTGTTATGCCCGTAACCGTCGCTTTTTCGGTTATAAGCAAAAATCGTAATCACCGTATCGTTTATCATATTTCGTCCGCATTCGGTTATATGGCTCTTATGACAGCCGACAGCTACTCGGGTATACTTGGTCTTGGCACTGTTTTTGCCGTGCTTTTAATATGGTTTTCACGCAGCGTTGCAAGACTTAAAAGATTTTTCCTCGCAACAACAATTATGCTGTTAAGCGGCAAAATTCTTCGTTTGTTTTCCTTTTTTATGGGTGACAAATCAAAAGGTATCTCGGAATTTCAAAGTCTGCTTGTTTACTCAAAAATCATATGGGCGGCAATTGCATTGTTCGCAATAATTACCGCAATTTTATTTTTTGCAGACAGCAAAACTCCCGACAAGACTTTACCGCTTGCCGTTCCTATTATAATCGGCAGTATATTTGTTGCCTGCATTATTGCAATGCTTTTTGCCGTATATTATTTCAGCGTAATTGACACAAAAACAAATATCGGCTTTTTGAAAAGTTTTTTGAGATTTAATGACAGCTGGGGTACTCACCGTGGCTATATGTGGATAAGGTCTTTCTATATATTCGGAGATTTTTCTCTTTACAACAAACTTTTCGGATGCGGACCTGACACCTTTGCCACAGTGTTTGAACCGTATTTTGAGGGGCTTAAACATTACGGTGACAGCTCCACAAACTGTGCCCACAACGAATACATAAATTACCTTATTACTACGGGAATTTTCGGACTTGCTTCTTACCTTTCGATAATTTTCGGAGCGCTGAAAGGTGCGATTAAATCCGCAAGTAAAAATCCGATTGCAATTGCTTTTGCGGTATCTGTTATCAGCTATGCCGTGCAGGCTGTGGTAAACCTTGCTCAACCGATTACGACACCGCTTTTTATTATTTTTATTGCACTTTGCGAGGCAGTTGCCCGTAAGCAAAAAGCAACTGAATAAGCACAAACAAGACAGCCTATATACTAAGCTGTCTTGTTATTTTTTACGCAGCTTTTCTGCGTGATGTATGCCTTGTTGCCGCATTTCGTTTCTTATTTTTTTGTTGAGATTGGGGCTTTTTGAACAATATTGACTTTACGGGATAACGCATAGCGTAGCTTATAATTACGAAAATGCAGACATTAACATATAAATCAGCGTCAGGCATTTGTACAACTCCTTAAGTTTATTTGGGGCTTTGTTATAATTAGCTTAAATGACAAAGTGAAGTTCCTAAACTTAATTTTTGGTAAATTCCACTTTCAATAACTATCCTTTCAGACAATGATAAACGACTCATATTTTCCTGCTTTCCGCAGACAGTAACCGTTTTCATTTTACCATACTCTTTTGTCAAGGTGAACCCGTGGTATTTCTCGTTTTTTCCTCAAAAATCCGAACTTCACTTTGGCAATTTAGGTTTGTTATAATTAAATTATACAGTACCGGCTGGGTAATAAACAGGACTTTGCTATGATGTTTGCCGATTTTTCAATAATATTTTTTCGTTGTATTTAACGATTATAAAAGTTTGGTCAACCTTAAGGCTTGACCTAAATTTTAAAATTTTTACAAAAACAAAAGCGCAATAACCGCAGTTACTGCACTTTTATTTTGAAAATATAAATTAGAAAGATTTTTAAACCAACATAACTTACTTTTATTAATCGTCAAAATTAGGAGTTTGAATTGCATCGTAGCCGGTTTCGCCTGTACGGATTTTTACCGCCTGCTTTAAGTAGTAAGTAAAGATTTTACCGTCACCCGGATTGCCTGTAAACGCAGTCTTTTTAATAGCTTCTATGGTTTTTGCTTCCCATTCTTCTGATGAAACAACTATTTCAAACTTGATTTTAGGCAATACCTGCACATCTACTTTTTGACCTCTTACATATTCGGACATACCTCTTTGAATACCGCAGCCTACAACCTGATAGGCTGTGATTCCGTTTACGCCTATATCCATTAACGCTTTTTTTACATCGAGGAACATTTCCTCTCTTACAACAGCCTCTATTTTAATAAGCTGAACTTCGTTATTGTTATCCATATGTTAATCCTCCGTTAATTATCAAGACCGTTAAATGACGGGTAAGCAGATTCACCGTGCTGTGTAATATCAAGTCCGAGCATTTCGTCACGCTTGCTTACTCTGATTTTACCTGTAATAATTCTTGTTAAGCCGTAACAGATAAGTGTACCTGCAACTGCAATTACAAGTGTAATTACAATACCTAAAGCCTGTGCGCCGAACTGAGCAAACTCACCGTAGATAAGTCCGTTGCCTGCGTCTGCGTTAATAGCTGTGCTTGAGAACACACCTGTAAGAAGTCCGCCCCAGATACCGCCTGTACCGTGACAGCTGAATGCGTCGAGTGCGTCGTCAAAGCCGAATTTCTTTTTACCGAATGAAATCATAAGGTAGCAAACAGGGCTTGTTGTAAGACCTATAATTACTGCCGCCCAAATCGGAACAAAACCTGCGCCCGGAGTAATGCCTACAAGACCTGCAACCATACCTGTGCTTGCACCGATAAGTGTAGGCTTTTTGTTTTTGATTACATCGCAGAGCATCCAAGAAAGAATAGCGGCAGCGGCAGAAACGGCTGTTGTCATAAATGCGTGAGCCGAAAGACCGTTTGCCTCAAGTGCAGAGCCTGCGTTAAAGCCGAACCAACCGAACATAAGCAGTGACGCACCGAGAACAACTGTCGGAATATTGTGGATTCTGTAAATTGCGTGTTCGTAATCGTGGCGTTTGCCGAGGATAATGCAAAGGACAAGAGCGGATACACCGGAGCTGATATGAACAACATCGCCGCCGGCAAAGTCGAGAGCGCCGATACCGTCAAGTCCGAGAAGTCCGCCGTCTGCCCATACCATGTGGGCGAGAGGATAATAAACGATTAATGACCATAAAATTATAAACACAAAAAGTGATTTAAACTTCATTCTGCCTGCAACAGCACCTGTAATGAGCGCCGGTGTAATGATTGCGAACATCATCTGAAATCCGCAGAAAACCATATTCGGAATTGCTGCGCCGTCTGTGTAACCCTCTGTGAGAGATACGCCCTCAAGTCCTATCCAACTAAGGTCGCCGATAATTCCGTTTGAGCTTGGAGCAAATGAAAGTGAATAGCCGAAAAGCACCCACATTACAATGCCTGTTCCGATGATGAAAATTGAAGTCATCATTGTGTTTACTACATTCTTTTTGCGAACAAGTCCGCCGTAAAACATTGCAAGACCGGGTGTCATAAGGAACACCAAAGCCGAGCATATCAGCATAAAAGCTATGTTGCCTGCATCCATTTTTAAAACCTCCACATAAACCGAATGAATAAAAACAAGGCTCACCACGCCTTTGCAAATTGCAAGAAAATAAAAATAAATTGCAAATTTACCAAAAGCAGAGTGAACCTCTTTGTTCTTGATTATTCATTTTCAAATTAAATTAAAATAAGAAGTTTTCCGGAAACTTTACTTTACAACTTGAATTATAGCGTTATTTTTACCCTTTGTCAATAGATTTTTGCAAAAAATCAGCTGAAATTTAAAATTTTCTTATCATAGCCAAATTCAAGCACAAAGTATATGGATATTCAATTTTGCAAGAAATTTTATAAAACTTTCATAATGCCCATAAAAATTGGGATAACGCTTATACAAAAATTGATAAATTCACAGAGTCTAACTTTTTGGGGTCGGCTCATTTTCAAGCTCACTCGGAACATTGCATTTTTCAAAAGTCATATCGGGATAACTTATTTTTGCCTTTTCAAGCATATTTTCCGAATAATCCACACCGATAATATCTGCGTTTTTAAAACGGTTTTTAAGCGCAAAGGTTCTGTTTCCCGAACCGCAACCGATGCCAAGAATATTCTGCGGGTCAAGGTAAGATATTCTGTTTATCAGATCAACAGACGGTTGTGTACGCTCGTTTTTAAACTTCATATATTGATTTGAATTCCAATCTAACATAAAAATCACGTTCCTTTAGCTTTTGTTCTAAATGTAAGCTAAATAATTTTTAAATTTAGGTCAAGCCTTTGAAAAGGTTGACTAACTTTTATAATTGCTTGGCACAAAAGGTTTGCTAAACCATAATTTACCCCAATTTCCTATAAAGAACCTCTGAATATTGCCCAACACTAAGTAAATTCTATTTTTATTATATCACAGCAAAAAGCATAAAAAACCGCCCTACAAAAAAATTGTAGAGCGGTAAATTGTTATAACCGACAGTTAAATTCAGTCTTAATTATTGTTTTCTGCAAGGTAAATCTGATATGCTGTAATATCTGTTACATCAACCTTGCCGTCTTTATTGAGGTCGGCCTTTGAATCAAAGTTATCGGGCTTTTCTGCAGAACCTGCAACAACATGCTGTATATATGTTGCATCGTTTACATCAACTTTGCCGTCGCTGTTAATATCGTAATCAACATCCGACTTACTCTCTGCAAGAGTCCAAACCTGTGTACCGTAGAATGGGTTTGCTGTACCTACAACAAGGCTGTCGTCTGTTACGGCAAAAGTACGGCAGCCGTGGTTATACGGATCGCCAAAACCGTTTGTTGTAACAGTTTCTACATTAAGGTCGCTGTCAAGTGTGTAAAGGTCAAAGCCTCTTTCAGATGTGCTTAAGTAAGCCGCACACTCAACAAAAGAAATCATTTTCGCAATGTTTTCTTCTGTAAAGATTTTATCACTTAAGTCGCCGATTACACTTGAAATATCATCAGAAGCATCTGCAAATTCTTTGTAAGTAGCAATAAACTCTTCGCTTGCTTTTTCGTCAACAGCGTTTTCCACTTCATTGGCAAGCTCAATAACATCTTCTGCCCTCGCAGCAGTTGCTTTGCTGATTCTGCCTGCGTTATTTACACTCTTTGCCATATCTCTTGCATCGTTTCTTGAAACAGAAAATGTTGCCGGAGCAGTTACAGGCAGATGCGGTTTTTTGTATTTATTGAGAATAAGTTCTGCAAGCACCTTTATATACTCAATCTGTGACTGCCACTCTTCGTCTGTCATTTCAAGAAGGTCGCCGTTTGTAAGCTGACCGATAGGCTCAAGGAGTGAGCTTGTATCAAATGTGCCTACATAAAGTTTATCATCATAAACCTGCATTCTCCAGATATACTGGTTTTCGTTGCGGTCAAAGCCCGAACCTAAATCTGTAATACTGCCGTCAGGGAACATCTTGTCCGCATCGCCTACAACAAGGTCAATGTTTTCGTCTGCATCCATTCTGTAAAGGTTTACGGACTGCTCAAGGTTAGCGTTTACAAAATCGCAGCTCCGGTCAAACAAAACTCTTTCAAGAGCAATTTCTTCGTCATTGTACTCACCAATATAGAGGTAACCGTCGTATATACAAAAGTTTGCCGCACCCGAGCGTGTTCTTTCAGGGTCAATACCGTAAGTATATTTTGCGTTATCCTTTTCCTGATCGCCTACAACAGATGTCCATGTCCACTTGCCGTTGTCATCTCTGTCACCCCTGATGATAGCAAACGACTGCATTGTATTGTCATCAGGCTTGTTTTCAGGTCTGCCTGTGCAGATTGAAACATACAAAGAATCATTATATGCAGCCATATCCCAAATTGAACCGCCGTAGATGCTGTCTTGATAACGATAAGCAGGATAATTGAACATATCGTCCATAGTAGCAATTACTTTAAATGAATCGGGATCTTCAGGGTTGTCGCTTTCGCAGATATATGCACCCTCAAGACCTACAAGGCTGATTATAAGTTTGTTCTCGTAAGTGCTGATACCTCTGATACCAACGCTTATACCCATCTGATAAGCCTTATAATAATCTGCCTGACTGATACTCTGATAAACTTTCTTGTATTCATCGGTTTCAGGATCTACCTGATAAACAGTCGGCAAACCGTTTACAGAACCGCAGAAGTAGAACTTGCCGTTTAACTCTACAACATTTCTGAACTGTACATTTGTGTCGGTTGTAGCCTTTGACATAAGGAGTTTTACTTCGCCTGTCTTTGTATTTACCTTAACAAGAATACCCTTAGGATCTCCGCCGTCCTCTTCCGATGTAAAGAAAGCGCCGTTAAACATAGCGTTAAGAGTAGCTATCATAACTTCTTTATCAAATTTATTTCCGAGCACTGTACCCATAAAGTTAAGTGTCTGTGTCATAGCATTCGGGCAAGTACCGATATATACCCAATCACCGTGCCCGATAGCAGACCACGCATAGTTCTGTGCACGGTCACCCACGCCTGTAATCTCATCGGTAACTGTGCTGTTGCCAATGTAATCAACAATACCGTCCGGAGCTTTTAAACCGTTTTCCGGATGTGTGATTTTGTTAGCGGTAAAAGTATTATACTCATAAGCAGTACCGTTTACAGTATCACCTGCCGCCATAGCAGTGATTGAAGAAACGCTTGCCGCAACCAATGTTGCGGCAAGCAACGCTGAAAGAATTCTTTTTTTCATTGTCCGTTCTCCTTTATTATATCTTTCCTAAATTGTACTATAAATTCAAAATTATGTCAATGAATATTTGCGTATAAATGTCAATTTTTTCTTTACATAAACGCACAATATTATAGCAATTAAACGAATATATGTATTTTAATGTTTAATAGTCATAAAATGAATATATGTTTACAAAATGCATTTTTATAGACTGCTTTATATTAAAATTCCGTTGCAATGGTCTATTTCGTGCTGAATTATCTGTGCCGTAAAATTTGTGAAAGTGCGTGTAACCGTTTTGAATTTATCGTTGGCATATTTTACGGTTACAGTTTTATAACGCTTTGTTTTGCGCTCCCCGTCAAGCGACAGACAGCCCTCTTCGGTTTCGTATTCACCGTAAGCCTTAACGATTTCAGGATTAAACATAAGAATATACTTTCCGTTATCGCTTATTGCAATAATTCTTTTTGAAACGCCAATCATATTTGCGGCCATACCTACACAGCCCTCAAAATTTGCTTTTAAAGTATCAAGCAAATCAACGGCTATCGGCATATCCGACATATTTGCTTCAACCGATTTTCTCTGTAAAAACATCGGATCTCTTACTACTTCTCTTACCATATTTATCCCTCGCTTAGTTTTTTCTGATTATAGCATATCGGGGATAATTTAACAACATAAAAAGAGTCAAATATAAAAACATCTCAATACACAATAAAGACGCACTCCGAAATCGAGTGCATCTTTAGCAATTCTAAAACACTTATTCAAACTTTTTTATTAAACCGTAATCTTTAAAATCATAATTTTACAAATGCAATTCCACACGCATTTGTGCCTATGTGACTGCCTATAACCGCACCGACTTTTACAGTTTCAACGCTATGCACATTCGGCAGCAGGCTTTTTATGTCGCTTGTCAAATCATTTGCAAGGCTTTCGTTGTCGGAGTACATTACATATACAGGGAAATGAGGATTAAGCTCTTCCCTTTCAAGCCTTTCGGCAAGGCTTTTTATGCCACGCTTAATGTTAAAACTTTTTGCAAGCAACTCAACATTGCCGCCGCTGAGTCTTATTACAGGCTTTATACGGGCAACAGTCGTAAGCATTGCTTTTGTCTGACTTACTCTGCCGCCGTTATACAAATATTCAAGGGTATCGAGGCAGGCAAGCAACGATATTTTCGTTTTTATGCGCTCGATTTCTTCATAAATTTCTTTTGAGTTTTTCCCTTGTCTGCGCAGTTTAACCGCATATTCAACAAGCAGTTTTTGACCTGCCGAAGCGGTCAGTGAATCAATAACATACACATTTTTGCAGCCGATCATATCGCAGGCAATTTGTGCGGTATTTGCCGTTCCGCTGATTTTTGACGACATAAAAATTGCCACACCTCCGTCTTTGCTATGTTCGGCAACCTCAAATTCTTCTACTATATCATGCAGTGACGGTTGCGAAGTTTTGACGGTTTCCGTTGTATTTTTTAGTTTATCGAAAAACTCATCTTTTGAAATAGTAACATTATCCTTGTACTCCTCATCGCCGAAATTTACGGAAAGAGGAATACAATCAATCATTAATTTTTTCAGTTCGTTCGATTCAAAATCCGATGCAGAATCTGTTATTATCTTTACCATTAAAGCACCTCTGAAAAGATTTACATTAACAGTATAACCAATCTGCATTTAAAAAATCGGCACAGAGCGTACCGATTTTAAAATTAATGTGTATTTACATATTCAATAAATTCAGGAGTTTTTGACCAATACTTTATACCCCAATTTTCAAAATTCCACTCTTCCATATAATCATTACATTCGTAGTCTATGTAATAAAGGGTTTCGTTTTGCACTACAAAATTTGTCGGGAAATAATCTATATTCGTGTTATTTGCGTAAAGCAGTTTGCACATTGCTTTTACCTGCTCCGCATATTCTGACTTTACTCTGTCTGCCTTTACCATATCAAATATTGTGTCGCCCTCTATGTACTCCTTTAATATCCTTTCGTTTTCAATATCTATGTCGAGCATTTTCGGCATAGTTATTCCGATTTTTTTAAGGCGGTTATAATCATTTAATTCGGATTGAATTTTGTCGCCAAACTGATAATAACTGCACGGCTCGTGATGAATCTGCTTTAAAACATACTGATTTGTACCGTCGGATGCAAGGTAAGAATAACCGCCCTTGACTTTGCCAAGCAATTTTATTACGGAATAATTTTTACCGTTTACCGAAAGTTCTGTAGGAATTGCATTTGACATATAATCGCCTCATATACTTCATAAGTTACAGAATAAATATATCATATTGCAGATATTTTAATCAATAGCCTAAACCAAATTTTATAATTATTTGACAAAGTATTCTGTCAAAACATAATTTATTACAGTTTTTAATAAAGACTCAAAAATCACCGCAAAGCAAAAACTTTACGGTGATTTTTTTGCGCACAGAAACGCGTATATTATGTTAATTTCAAAACTTTCAGGCTCTTGCCTTAAGGGCAACACGCTTAATTTTTCCGCTTACAGTCTTTGGCATTTCATCGGTAAATTCAATGTACTGAATCCACTTATATGATGCAAGACGCTTGTTTGAAAATCCTTTAATTTCATTTACAAGATTTTTGTCCGCTTCGCAGCCGTCAACGGTTTTAATAATTGCCTTGATTGCCTGTCCACGGCTATCATCGGGAACACCGATTACCGCACACTCAAGCACGGCGGGGTGTTTCATAAGCACATTTTCAATTTCAAACGGGCCTACTCTGTATCCTCTTGTTTTTATAAGGTCATCGGCTCTGCCGACATACCAAAAATAGCCGTCCTCGTCCATATATGCGGTATCGTTTGTGTGGTACATTCCGTTTCTCCACGCATATTGGTACATCTGCTCGTCACCTATGTAGCCTGTAAATATACCGTACTGCTTTCTGTCTTTTGGCGGAACAACTACTATTTCGCCTGTTTCGCCCTGCTTTACTTCATCGCCGTTGCTGTCAACAAGTTTTATATTATACATAGGGCTTGGTTTTCCGATTGAACCCGTTTTGCCGTGAGTACCGTTGAGATTTGCAATGAGCAATGTGGTTTCACTCTGACCGTAACCCTCAATCGGATGAAGTCCTGTTTGTTGATATACAGCCTCGGCAACAATCGGATTGAGCGCCTCACCTGCAGTTGTCAAGTATTCGAGTGAACTCAAATCATACTTCTGCATACCTTTTTTTACAAAATATCTGTAAGCGGTCGGAGGTGCGCAGAATGATGTAACCTTAAATTTTTCAATTACTTTCAAAATTTTTGACGGAGAAAATTTATCGAAATCAAAAGCCATAACCGCACAACCGCAAAGCCACTGACCGTAGATTTTTCCGTATGACGCCTTTGCCCAGCCTGTTTCGGCAATTGAAAAATGCAGTCCGCCCTCTTTTACATTCTGCCAATATTTTGCGGAAATTATATGGCACAAAGAATAAATATGATTATGCACAACCGCCTTCGGATAGCCTGTTGTGCCCGATGTAAAGTAGATAAGCATTGGCTCGTCAGCTTTGGTTTCTACCCGTTCAAGCTCGTCGCTTGCATCTTCAATTTCTTTTGTAATATTTACCGTACCGTCAAAATCTTCTCTCGCAACAAATACGGTTTTTAATGAATTTTCTCGGTTTGCCGCTGTTAGCAGATGTTCAATCGTTTCGCTGTCGGGAGTACATACAGCCATTTTGATATTTGCAACATTTACTCTGTAGCTTATATCCTCGGCAGTAAGCATATTTGTAGCGGGAATTGCAACAACTCCGAGTTTGTGCAGAGCCGTAACAATGTACCAATATTCATAGTTGCGCTTGAGCATCAGCAAAACTCTGTCGCCCTTTTTTATACCGTATTTCAAGAAAACATTTGCGGCTTTATTGCTTAGTCTGCTTAAATCGGCAAAAGTAAAAATTCGTTCTTCACCCTCGGGATTTGTCCACACAAGTGCAATATCATTCGGTGCTTTCTCTGCCATTTTATCAAGCACATCGTATCCGAAATTATAATTATCCTCAAATTTTAATTTAAAACTTTTCAGCGTATTATCACTATTAAATTCTTCATTGCAAAACTGTTTGTACAACTGCATACTATCTCGCCTTTCAGAATAAAACTAAATTTATTACAAATAAAATAATAGCAAAAATAGACTGATTAGTCAATAAATAAAGCTATTCTTGTTTTATTAATAAATCAATCGGTTATGCAAAACTTGCATAACCGATTGAATATAATTATATAACCGCCGAATATTACCGCTATTGCAAAAGCAAGGTATTTTTGGTATATTTAGAGTATATAAAACAAATAAAATTTTACAGGGTGTGATTAATATGAAAAAATTTACTCTCGAAGAAATAGCCGCTGCCTGCGGCGGTAAATATGTCGGCGACGAAAGCTTAAAATCAACCGCAATTTCATCGGTTGAGCGTGACAGCAGATGCATTAAGGAAAATTCTCTTTTCCTTGCCATTAAAGGAGAGCGTGTTGACGGACACGATTTTATTGAAAAATGCTATGCTGACGGTGCTGTCTGCGCTGTTTGCGAAAAAGCGCCGCAGAACCCGACAAAGCCGTATATTCTTGTTGACTCAACACTTGAGGCGGTTAAAAAAATCGGTATGGCCTACCGCAAAAAATTTGATATTCCTGTAGTAGGCGTATCCGGCAGTGTAGGCAAAACTTCTACAAAAGAGATGCTCTATGCCGTACTTTCTCAAAAATACAAAACTCACAAAACACAAGGCAACCTAAATAACGAACTCGGCGTACCGCTCACTCTCCTTGCAATGCCCGAAGATACCGAGGCTGCTGTAATAGAAATGGGTATTTCAGACTTTGGCGAAATGAGCCGACTTGCGCAGATGGTACAGCCGACTGTATGCGTACTTACAATTATCGGCTGTTGTCACCTTGAAAACCTCGGCGACCGCAACGGCGTTTTAAAGGCAAAAACCGAAATGTTTAAATTTGCAAGCGAAAATGCGGAATTTGTACTCAACGGCGACGATGATAAACTTTCTACAGTAACGGAAGTAAACGGCAAAAAGCCAATCTTCTTCGGTCTTGACCGCAAAAATGACTATTACGCAGAAAATATTCAAAACAATGCGGACGGCGGAGTGCTTGCCGACCTTTGTTTCGGCGACACAAAACTTTCCGTAAAAATTCCTGCAATCGGCAGTTATATGGTTTCAAACGCACTTGCAGCCGTGGCAGTAGGCAAACTTTGCGGACTTAATGACGAACAACTTATAAAAGGTGTTGAGGCTTATAAAACCGTAGGCAGCCGTGCAAATGTTATCAATACCGAAGATTACAAAATCATTGATGACTGCTACAACGCAAACCCGACCTCCGTTATGGCAAGTATTGACACACTTGTAAATTTCAGCGGCAGAACCGTTGCAATTCTCGGCGATATGAAAGAACTCGGCACAAACGAACTTGAAATGCACCGCAAAACAGGCGGACACGCAAAAGAAAAAGGCGTTGACCTTGTAATTGCAGTCGGCCCGCTTGCCAAAGCACTTGCCGAGGGCAGCGGCGGAAAGTGGTATGCAGACATAGACTCTCTCCTACCCGACCTAAAAAGCCTGCTCAAAAAAGGTGATACAGTTTTGGTAAAAGCCTCACACTCAATGCAGTTTGAAAGAATCGTTGCATTTTTGAAAGGTTGAAAATAGGCAATCATTTTGTATATATAGATTTAGGTCAAACCTTTAAAAATGTTGACCTTACTTTTATAATTGTTAAAAAGCGCTTAGCTAATCCTCAATTTACCCCAACTTTCGATAAAGCCTAAAATTCACTGACAAAAAACGGTCATTCGCAAACTTTATGCGAATGACCGTAATTTTGTTTATGCTTTATTTAATGAAATGATACGCTGTAATTCTGTTACATCGCTTATATCAATTTTGCCGTTTCCGTCAACATCTGCAAGCTTTAACTGTGTATCGGTGAAATCAGCGTTTTTAGATACATACATCTGAAGTTCTGTAATATCAAGAATATCTACAGCACCGTTCATATTAACATCACCGTGCTCGTAGTTGCTTCCGTTATCAAGCGGCTTGTCCCTAAGATATTTACAATAATCAAGAGCTACCCAACCCTTTACATTTTTATAAGTTGTATAACCCCATGTGTAACCGCCGGACTGTTTTACATCTGTAACATAAAGCTCTGTACCGTTTTTAATCTGATAAACAGTTTTTGATGAAGTTGTTGCGCTCTCTCTCATATTAAGATAATCGCTTACTTCAACCTCGTAAACACCTGTTTTGTATGTAATGGTATCGTTACCGTTATCATCATTGTTATTGTTGTTCTTACCAAAGTCGCCAAGGTAAATAAAGCCTTGGAAATTCCAACCTGATTCACCCATTGCAGGGTCATTAACATCTGCATATGTAAGATAGAAGTTTTCCCAACCCCACGCAGAGTTTGAAAATGTAACAGTACCGTTCTCTACCTTTTCAACAACGGCAACATGACCGCCTGTTTCGCCGTTTCTGTAATATTCCCAACAAGCAACAGCGCCGACTTTCGGAGTCTGACCTCTGCTGTAGCCGTCGTTGTAGTCATACCACTCGTAAGCGTCATAGTGACAAAGTCCGGGATCTCTGCCAAGAATTTCGTATGCTCTGCCGTAAGCATAAGCTGTGCAGTTTGGCATACCATAGCCGTATTGGTAATAAATATTTTTATTGCTGTAATAATAATCATTGCTGTATGACGGTGCATCAAGTCTTGGTGTGAAAGACGATGACGCATTAGCAATCATTGAATACGAAAATACTGTGGTAAAAAGTAATGCACAAACTAAGAACATTGCCGGAATTCTTTTGAGTTTTTTAAAAAACAATTTAAATCTTCCTTTCTGTCAATTATGTTTACATTTCTGTTTATCAAAGAACATTTTACCACAAAGCTCCGCAAAAGACAATATTTTTTTAATAATATTGTAATTATTTGTAATCTTTGTAAAAGTCATTAAAGCAGGCTCTTGATATTTTGGCAGTATTGATATATAATAAAAACCAATAGTAGCATAAAACAAAATGCTGACAAATGGTCGAGAAACCGAAAAAAGCGTCTGTTTTACTTATATTTTTAGCTTTTGTGCAATCGGAAGTGTTAATATGAAGGTTAATGTCGGTGACAGAGTTGAAATGAAAAAACCGCACCCGTGCGGTTGCAAGGAATTTGAAATATTAAGGATTGGAATGGATTTTAAGATCCGTTGTACAAACTGCGGCAGAGAAGTTATGGTGCCGAGAAATAAAATCGAAAAGAATATTAAAAAATTTTTAACCGATAAGGAAAAATAATATGTTTGAAAAAATAGAAATTTTTGATAAAAGATACTCCGAACTTTCGCAAAGACTTTACGAACCGTCTGTTGCGGCAGATCCGGAGCAATATCAGAAAACAATGAAAGAGCTTAAGTCTATTGAAGAAATAGTGCTTACTTACCGAGAGTACAAACAGGCGGTAAAATCTCAAGACGAAAGCATTGAAATTCTTGAAGAAAGCGGCGACAGCGACTTAAAGGAACTTGCACAGCTTGAACTTGACGAGGCAAAGCAGAACATAGAGGAGCTTTCGGAAAAGCTTAAGATTTTGCTTTTGCCGAAAGACCCAAATGACGAACGAAATGTTATTGTGGAAATTCGTGGCGGAGCAGGCGGCGAAGAGTCTGCACTGTTCAGTGCGGTGCTTTTCAGAATGTACAGTATGTATGCCGAGAAAAAGGGTTATAAAGTAGAAATAGTAAACGCAAACGAAACCGAGCTCGGCGGCTATAAAGAAATTTCTTTTATGATTGAGGGCGAGGGTGCTTACTCACGCTTTAAATACGAAAGCGGTGTACACCGTGTTCAGCGTGTGCCCGAAACCGAAAGCCAGGGCAGAGTGCATACTTCTACCACAACCGTTGCCGTTCTTCCCGAGGCGGAAGATGTGGAGCTTGAAATTGACCCTAAAGATTTGAAAATAGATACTTTCCGTTCAAGCGGCGCAGGCGGTCAGCATATCAACAAAACAAGTTCGGCTATCCGTATTACTCATTTGCCGACAGGTACGGTTGTTGAGTGTCAGGACGAAAGAAGTCAGTACAAAAACAAAGATAAAGCGCTCAAGGTGCTCAAGAGCCGACTTTTAAAAGAAAAGCAGGATAAGCAGGCGAGTGAAATTGCCGCTAACCGTAAGTCACAGGTCGGCACGGGCGACAGAAGTGAAAGAATTAGAACCTACAACTATCCGCAGGGCAGACTGACCGACCACAGAATCGGACTTACGCTTTACAAACTTGAGGATATATTAAACGGAAATCTTGATGAAGTTATAGACGCTCTTGTTACCGCAGACAGAGCAGAAAAACTCAAAGAAAGTATGGAAAATTCATAAGCAAGGTGACAATATGCAAACATTATTGCTCGACAGTACACAGGAAAATATAAATAAAGCAGGAGAAATCCTAAGAAACGGCGGACTTGTAGGTATGCCGACCGAAACCGTTTACGGACTTGCGGCAGACGCTTTGAACGGTAAAGCCGTTGCCAAAATTTTTAAGGCAAAAGGCAGACCGATGGATAATCCGCTGATTGTTCATATTGCGGAGTTTGGGGATATTGAAAAATTCGGTCTTGTCGCCGAAATTCCCCAAAAGGCAAAAATTCTTGCCGAAAAATTTATGCCGGGCCCTCTTACAATTATAATGAAAAAATCGGAGATTATTCCTGACGAAGTATCGGCAGGTCTTGAAACCGTTGCAATTCGCTGTCCGTCACACCCTGTTGCAAGAGCGCTCATTAAGGCGGCAAATACACCGCTCGCTGCGCCGTCCGCAAACATTTCGGGTTCTCCGAGTCCTACAACCGCAACCCATGTTATGAATGATATGAACGGTAAGATTGAGGCAATTATTGACGGCGGTGCAAGTGAAGTCGGCGTTGAAAGTACGGTTATCACTCTTGCGGGCGAAGTTCCTTGCCTGTTAAGACCGGGCGGAATCACCCTTGAACAATTGAGAGATACAATCGGAGAAGTCGAACTTAACAAGGCGGTACTCGACAAACTTGACCCTAATCAAAAGGCGGCAAGCCCGGGTATGAAGTACAAGCATTATTCGCCGAAAGCGAGAGTTATACTTCTTAAAGGCACAGACGAAGAATATATTAATTATGTGAACAGCAAGGATGACGGCAAAACCGCCGCACTTTGTTGTGATGAAGATATTGCGCAGCTTAAGGTAAAAACATTTTCGCTCGGCAAAAGGCAAGACTATGCACAGCAGGCGCACAGACTTTTTGATATGCTGAGAGAGGTTGACGAGGTCGGCGGAATTGACACCGCTTACTCAAGACTTCCGTCCTGCGATGGCGTAGGTATGGCACTGTATAACAGGCTTATCAGAGCCGCCGGCTATGAGGTGATTGACCTTGAAAAAATATAAAATATTAGGACTTACAGGTCAGACGGGCGCAGGCAAAAGCACTGTATCAAAAGTTTTTGCAAAAAACGGCACAGCGGTAATAAATGCCGATGAGCTTGTTGCGGAACTTTATATGCCCGACTCGGTATGTCTTAAGATACTTTCGGCTGAATTTGGCAGTGACATTATTTTGCCGAACAAAAATCTTGACCGAAAGAAGCTTGCTCAAAGGGCATTTGCAACAAAAGAAAAAACCGCCGTTCTCGGCAAACTTATCCACCCGTTTGTACTTTCCCTTTTCCTTGAAAAGACGGAAAAACTTGTCAACAGCGATAAAAAATTCATTGTATTTGACGCACCGCAGCTTTTTGAGAGTAAAGCAAATGTAATTTGCGATTATATCATAAGCGTTACGGCTGATGAAAACATACGCAAACAGCGCATAATGCAGCGTGACGGAATTTCGGAAGAAATGGCGGAAAGTCGTATAAACGCTCAACTTTCCGAAAACTATTTTAAAGATAATTCGGACTTTATTCTTGAAAACAACGGCACAAAGCAAGAACTTATCGACAAAGCCGAGGGGCTATTCGGATACATACGGCAGGTGATTTAATGGCGGCAAATCCCCGATACAAAAAGAAACCCAAAAAGAAGGGAAAAAATTTTATTGTTGGCGGTTGCATAGTTTTAACGGCGGTCTTGCTTGCACTGTTTGTATTTAATTACTATGACAACGCAAAAAAGCAACTGCTCGAACTCAGCTATCCGAGAGATTACAGCCAATATGTTCAAAAAGCCGCAAAAGATTACGAACTCGACGAATCACTCATATATGCCGTTATCCGTACGGAAAGCGGCTTTAATGCAGACGCACAGTCGGATGCGGGTGCTTGCGGAATTATGCAGGTTATGCCGAGTTCGTTTGAATGGCTGCAACAGGTAAGAGATTGCGAGGGCAAATATACGGAAGAAGATTTATATAACCCCGAAATCTGTATAGATTACGGCTCTTATCTTTTAAAATATTTTCTTGATTTTTATGGGACAGAAACATCGGCTATTGCGGCGTACAACGCAGGATTTGTGGTTTCGGACTGGCTTGATGATCCGAATTACAGTACCGACGGTGTAACGCTTACAGATATACCGTATCCAGAAACAAAAGAATATGTTGAACGGGTAACGGACGCAAAAGCAAAGTATATTGAGTTATATTATTCATAAAATAATATGGTACATCTGATGAAAGGAAGATAAATATGTCAGACGAAAAAAGCAAAGCTACACTTCTTAAAGAAGAAATTATGATGAAAGGCAGCAAGGGCGTAGCAACTCTCAATGCAGAAGAGATTAAAAAAGCAGACGATTTCTGCGTAGGCTATAAAAAGTTTTTAGACCATTCTCCCGTTGAGCGTGAGGCTGTAAGCTACACACTTGAACTTGCGAAAAAAGCAGGCTTTACAGAATACGATGAAAATGCGTCATATAACGCAGGCGATAAGGTGTATTATGTAAACCGTGACAAAGCAATCGCACTTGCTGTTATCGGCAAAAACGGTGTAAAGAACGGTGCAAGACTTGCAATCGCTCACATTGACTCACCACGAATTGATTTAAAGCCGAATCCACTTTATGAGGACACAAACCTCGCACTTTTCAAAACACATTACTACGGCGGTCTTAAAAAATATCAGTGGACAGCACTTCCCCTCTCACTCCACGGCACAGTTGTAAAGCTTGACGGCACAAAGGTAAACATTACTTGGGGTGACGATGAAAACGAATCTTGTTTTTGCGTTACTGATTTGCTCCCACACCTTGCTAAAGACCAGGTTTCAAAGCCGCTTGCAAAGGTATTTACAGGTGAGGATCTCAATGTTCTTGTCGGCTCTCGTCCGTACGAAGACGGCAATGACGAAAAAGACCTTGTAAAACTCAATGTAATGTCAATTCTCAATAAGAAATACGGCATAGTTGAGGGGGATTTCCTTTCGGCAGAACTTTGTCTTATTCCGTCATTCAAAGCAAGAGATATCGGCTTTGACGCAAGTATGATCGGCGGTTACGGTCACGATGATAAGGTTTGCGCTTACCCTGCAGTAATGGCTTCGCTTGATGTTGAAACTCCGGAGCAGACCTGCGTTACTTATCTTACAGATAAAGAAGAAACAGGCAGCGATGGCAATACAGGTATGCAGAGCGACTTTTTGCGTTACTTTATATATGACCTTGCAAAGCAGGACGGTATTGACGGCTACAAAGCGCTGTCTAAGAGCACCTGTCTTTCGGCAGATGTAAGCGCAGCTTATGACCCAACATATGCATCCGCTTACGAAGCAAAGAACTCTTGCTATATTAACGAAGGCGTTGTAATTTCAAAATACACAGGTCACGGCGGAAAGTACGATACTTCCGATGCGTCTGCCGAGTATATGGGCAAGGTAAGAGCTTTGCTTGAGAAAAACAATGTAATGTGGCAAGTCGGCGAACTCGGTAAAGTTGATATGGGCGGCGGCGGAACAATCGCAAAATATGTTGCCAATATGAATGTTGATGTAGTTGACCTCGGTGTGCCTGTACTTTGTATGCACGCACCGTTTGAAATCGTATCAAAAATTGATGTATATATGGCTTACAGAGCATTTTTTGCATTTTTTGATGATAAAATTTAAAAAAATTCAAAAAACACTTGCTTTTTCTAAAAGAATGTGGTAATATACTACTTGCGGTTAATAATTAACCGCATATGCGCTGGTAGCTCAGCTGGATAGAGTGTCTGACTACGAATCAGAAGGTCGGGAGTTCGAGTCTCTTCCAGCGCGCCAATAACACACCTTGGTTTTTCAGGGTGTGTTATTTTTTTTGATTCTTTGTCAATAGTTGGGGTAATCCGAAAAATGAAATAAAGATATTTAACAAGCGGCAGAAAATTTGAAATGCTCCCCTTTTGTTAGACAATGAGGTATAATATAAATATACCGTAATTAAAACTAACGAAAGGGGGCAT